>JANYCO010000595.1 GCA_025360235.1 Cytophagales bacterium | reverse complement strand
CAATCAAATGAATGTAGAAACTTTTTTCAATGTAGAAAAGGGTAAATATGTTTTGGATGAAAATAAGTTGGTACAAGTAACAAATACAAAAGATATTATTACAGAAGTAAATCACAAAAAAAATAAAAATGTAGAAGCAATACATTCTTCAGGTGACTATATTTTGTGTGGAAATCCACTTTTTTATACTTCGAAACCAGAAGGAAGAAAATCGTTGGAGTCCTTGCCAGGAGCAGAAGATGAAGTAAAAAATTTGGGAGATCTTTTAGCTAAGTCAAATAAAAAATGTTTGACACTGATTAACGGACAAGTAACGGAAGATACGTTAAAGTCGTTCAAAAGTCCGATAGCATTGCACATTGCAACACATGGCTATTTCAAAGAAACTAAAAATGAAGCAACGGAAGATTTTGCTTCCAATCCATTACTAAATTCAGGTTTAATGCTTTCTGGTTCCGGAAATATTATTGATAATAAAAAGAATACGTATGTTAATTCTTCAAGTGGTATTCTTACTGCTTATGAAGTGGTCAATATGAATCTGGATAAGACCGAGATGGTGGTTCTAAGTGCCTGTGAAACGGGTAAAGGTCAGTTAAAGGCCGGAGAGGGTGTATATGGTCTTCAGCGTTCTTTTCTTGTGGCAGGAGCCAATTGCGTTATTCTGTCTTTGTTCAAAGTAAACGACGAAGTAACAAAAGAGTTGATGACGATATTTTATTCAAAATGGATTCAAACAAATAATAAAAGGGCTTCTTTTAACGAAGCTAAAATCGCCATTAAGGAAAAATATAAATCGCCAATTTATTGGGGAGCGTTTATTATGATTGAGGGTAAGCCTGAGCAGAAATCTGCAAATTTTGAGTAGGTAAACATCCTCAATACTCTCACTCACACTCCATACGTTTTCTCTTGCTGTTTCCTTATTTGAATAGCATTGGTCCCCAGACAAAGCATTTCTGCTACAATACATAAATTATTTGTATCTTTTAAGCCTTAGCTGCATTATTACTCCATGATACGAAAAACCTTATTGCTCCTTCTACTATCCGTTGGATTTTCAGGTGCCACCTTTCAAAAAGCAAATATTACCTGGCAACAACTGGAAACAGGCCTCAATTATGCTTCAGTACCCTTGGAAATGAAATCTTCCGTAGGAGATTCCAAAGTAGATATTCTTAAAATTGACCCTAAGTATTTCAAGTTTGAGCTCCTATCTGCTGGAGAGAAAAAATCAGACAGCAAAAAAGCAGATGTTTGGTGTAAAGAAAATAATCTTCTCGCAGTTATAAACGCTGGCATGTTTAAACTCGATGGTGATTTTAAAACGTGTACAGGGTACATGAAAAATTACAAGTATATAAATAACCCGACCCTTAATAATTCTTACAGAACCATTGTAGCCTTTAATGCAAAAGACAGCACAGTTCCAGCCGTACAAATCATCGATTTAAGTTGTCAGGATTGGAATGTTTTGAAAAATAAATACAATAGTTTTTCGCAAGGAATCAGAATGATGGATTGCAACCAGAAAAATACCTGGCAACTTCAGGAAAAGAAATGGAGTATGGTGTTGATAGGTGAAGACAAGTCAGGAGATATATTGTTTATATTTGTTCGTTCCCCATACAGGGTTCATGATTTTGTAAATCAGTTATTAGGACTGCCAATTGAAATCAAAAGACTAATGTATTTGGAGGGTGGACCGGAAGCTTCTTTTTATCTGCAACACCCCTCAATGAAAGTAGAAAGATGCGGAAGTTATGAGACGGGTTTTAATGAAAATGATACTAATAAACAATTCTGGGATATCCCTAATCTCATAGGCATTAAGAGGAAAAACAAGTAAAAGCCTGTTGGTATGTTTTATACATGCAGTATTTTTAAATCTGCCAAAGTCGTGTAACTTTGTAATAACTTATTACTATGGCAGAAAATACGTACAAAAGGCCTAAAAATACCCCTGAAAAGAAAAACAGACGCAAGGGGGAAAAGGTGGAAGAGGAAGAAATCGAACCACCAAAACCATTTCTTACCTTACGTTTCGTAAAAGATAGAAGATTTCAGTTGATGGCAGGGTTCTTTTTGCTTGCTTTTTCGATTGGAATGCTGCTGTCTTTTGTATCCTATTTATTCACAGGATCGGATGATCAAAGTGTTGTGGAAGCATTTTTCGGAACCACGATTCTGGATTCCGGTAAAGAAGCACAAAATGTGTTGGGATTGAGTGGTGCTATTATGGCCTACTTTTTTGTGTTTAAATGGTTCGGTATAGCCTCATTTCTTTTTATTCCAATAGTCTTTCTTTTCGGTTTTAGAATAGTTTTCGAGAGAGACCTTATTGATCTTCCTACTACCATTAAAACAAATGCTTTTTTTATTCTATGGATCAGTTTCTCTTTAGGATATATTGTATTAAAATCAGAAGGAGAAATGGATCTGTCCGTTCTTAGTGGTGGAATAGGATATGTAATGGCAGAATTTTCAGACGCACTTATTGGCTGGGCTACGCCTATACTTGCCGTTTTAATGGGCATCGGATTTGTAGTTTATTTCTTTAACATCACCACCTTTAAGACCCAGCCTTTGGAAGAAGAAATAGTGATGGAGAACAAGGAAGAAATTTTGGAGGGAGAAGAAGAAGATACAGAAGATGAGGAGGAAGAAGAGGATGAAGAAGCGGAGGAAGAGGATGAAACCGAAGAAGAAGATCCTACTCAACAATGGGAAATAAAGGTCAATAACAAGGATAATAAAAAAACAGAAAAGAAGGAGTTGGAACTCATGATTGAAGAGGTTCCGGAAGAAGTAGTTGCTGAAACAAAAGAAGAAATAATAGTGGCCAACGATGCAAATGTTATTGTTGTTAACGATAAATTTGTATTACCCAACGAAGAAGATCTTGAAACAAATTTCGAAGACCCTCTCGAAAACTATGATCCAACATTAGATTTACCTCGTTACAAATATCCAACCCTTGATCTTCTGAATGAATACGCAGGAAGTAAAACCGGAAC
>JANYCO010000594.1 GCA_025360235.1 Cytophagales bacterium | reverse complement strand
GTTCCGGTTTTATTTCACGTGGAAGAACTGACTCAGCCGTTCGGTCATTCTACCTCTGGCTCACATGAGCGTTACAAATCAAAAGACAGACTTGCCTGGGAAGAAGAATACGACTGCAACAAACAGTTCAAAAAATGGATCTTAGAATGGCGCATTGCAACAGAAGCAGAGTTGGATCAAATTGATCAGGAGGCGTTGGAATTGGTGAGAGAAGCGAGACAACTTGCATGGGATGCTTATATGGATTCCATGAGACCAGATCAGGAGGAAGCGGTTTCGGCCATTGAAGCTATTGCCAATGAGAGTAACCATTCAGAAGAAATTAAGCAATTAAAAAACATACTTATCATAACACAAAACCCAATCCGAAGTGATGTGGTGAAGGTGGTGAAGAAAGTGTTAAGATTGGTAAGAAATGAAAACCTCTATACTGCAGACAGATTAAAATCCTGGGTGAGTAGAGTGGCAAAGGAAAATAAACAACGATTCAATTCACATGTTCTAAGTGAATCTCCTGACTCTGCAATGAGGGTGGCAGAAATAAAACCAACCTACAACGAGGAAAGTCCGCTCATGGACGGCAGGGAAGTAATAGGCCATAATTTTGATGCACTGCTTGCAAAAGATCCAAGAATTTTTGCTTTGGGTGAAGACGTAGGACAGATTGGTGATGTGAATCAGGGCTTTGCCGGACTGCAACAAAAATATGGAAAGTTGAGAGTGATGGATACGGGTATTCGTGAGTCTACCATTATTGGTCAGGGCATCGGAACGGCTATGCGCGGACTTAGACCAATTGCTGAAATTCAATATTTGGATTACATCTATTTTGCCATACAAACCTTGTCCGACGATCTTGCTTCACTTCAATACAGAACAGCTGGCGGGCAAAAGGCGCCACTCATTGTGCGCACACGGGGACATAGACTGGAAGGAATGTTCCACTCTGGTTCTCCAATGAGTATGATTCTTGGAAGTATTAGAGGGATTCATTTGCTAGTGCCTCGCAACATGACACAGGCTGCTGGATTTTACAATACTTTGATAAAAGGCGATGAGCCTGGAATTTTAATTGAATCCTTAAATGCGTATCGGTTAAAAGAAAAACTACCAACTAATCTTGGTGAGTTTACGGTTCCTCTTGGGGTACCAGAAATTTTGAAAGAGGGAAAGGATATTACTATTGTTACCTATGGTTCCATGTGTCGAATAGTATTAGAAGCTGCTGAGCAATTAGAGTCTGTTGGTATTTCCTGTGAGGTGATTGATGTTCAGACTTTATTGCCTTTCGATGTGCATCATACTATTGTTGATTCTATAAAGAAAACAAGCAGGGTATTATTTGCCGATGAAGATGTACCTGGTGGTGCTTCCGCTTATATGATGCAGAAAGTCGTAGAAGAACAACATGCTTACCAATGGCTGGATTCTGAACCAAAAACATTGACAGCTCAGGAACACCGTCCTGCCACAGGTACTGACGGAGACTATTATTCCAAACCAAATCCGGAAGATGTATTTGATCTTGTTTATGGAATGATGAGTGAAGCCTTTCCGGAAAAATATAAACCTCTATACTAACGGAGCGTTTTAATCAAATGAATATTTACGATTGCATACATCAGGCAGCAGTGAAATGGGGCGATAAGCCTGCTATTCATGACGAGTATGGAACGCTTAGTTTTTCTGATTTGGAGAAAGAAGTAAATCAACTTACTTCAAAACTCAGGTCATTAGGTATTTCAGAAGGGAATTCACTTGGAGTAATGGCCCGCAATAGCCGCCAGTTTATCATTGGAATTTTCGCTGGACTTGGGTGTGGTGCAGTAGTGATGCCGTTATCGCATCAAATGAAAAAATCCGAAATCGAACAAATTGTTGGCGAAGCAGGATTGCATTTTATTATAGACGATAAGAGTGCTCAACCAATTATTGATAATGTAAAAGAAGAAATACCATTGACAATTGGAGCTTTTCGTTTTGCTGAAACAAGTATTGAAAAGAAAAAACCATTTGCACCACATATAAACAATCCTGCTTTTATTCGTTTTACTTCCGGTACCACGGGAAAATCAAAAGGAGTGGTAGTTTCTCACCAATCCGTTTATGAAAGAATAGAAGCGGCGAATAAGGCTTTGAATCTAGGTCCTGGAGATACCGTAGTTTGGGTATTGCCAATGGCGTATCACTTCATGGTATCGATTGTACTTTACATAAATTATGGAGTTGCTATTGCCATTACAAAAGATTTTCTGGCAAAAACAATTGTAGAATATACCAATAAATTTAAGGGAACACTTTTGTATGCGGCACCCATGCATGTTAGAATGCTGGCAGGTGATATAACTGGAGTTTCGTTGCCAACACTCAAAACAGTAATTTCAACGTCAGCAGGAATTTCGTTAGAAGCTTGTATTGCCTTCAAAGAAAGATTTGGTTTAGATGTTTCTCAGGCCTATGGAATTATTGAAATAGGTTTACCAATTATCAATCAAAAAAAATCAACTGATCATCCTGAAGCGGTTGGGAATGCCTTACCAGATTATCAGGTAGAGATTCTGGATGAAAATAATACAATTTTGCCTTTCGGTGAAATTGGCAAATTGGCCATTAAAGGTCCAGGAATGTTCGACGGTTATTTAACACCTCCAAGAAGGAGAGAAGAGATTCTCAACGAAGGTTGGTTTATGACCGGAGACTTGGCTTCAAAAACACCATCAGGATTAATTACCATTGAAGGTCGTGAAAAGTCGATGATCAATGTTTCGGGAAATAAAGTATTTCCTGAGGAGGTAGAAGCAGTATTGAATGCACATAGTGCTGTAGAAATTTCTAAAATAATAGGTAACAAACACCCTTTGATGGGGGAGATAGTAGAAGCTAATGTAGTGCTTAAACCTAATAGCGAAGTTACAGACGAAGCCTTAATGACCTGGTGTCGTCAGCGCCTATCTACTTATAAAGTTCCACAGGTGATTCGTTTTGTGGAGTCAGTTGAGATGACGGGAAGTGGGAAAGTAAAAAGATAATTATTAATTGATAATGGTTAATTGTTAATGAAGGAATAGTCATCATATTAGATTTATCCGTTGGACGGCTAGCTCTGATTTTAAACCTTAAACCCTTTTTCTAAACTTTAAACTCAAAATGTCTAAAATAAAAAATATCTCCGTCATCGGTTCCGGTACCATGGGTAACGGTATCGCTCATGTATTTGCACTTTCAGGCTACGAAGTTTCCTTGTTTGATATTTCTGTTGAAGCTTTATCTAAAGCAGTTAAAACCATTTCAGGAAATCTCGACAGACAAGTTGGTAAAGGTATAATTTCGGAAGAAGATAAAAAGAGAACTTTGTCTTCGATTCGTACTTATACAGATTTGAAAGAAGCTGTTGTCAACGCGGACCTATTTGTTGAAGCGGCTACTGAGAATAAATCTGTAAAACTGGATATTTTTAAAAAACTGGACGAGTTTTCTCCGGCTTCCTGTATTCTATGTTCTAATACCTCTTCCATTCCCATTCATGAGATAGCGGAAGTAACAAAAAGAAAAGACAAAGTGATAGGAATGCATTTTATGAATCCTGTACCAGTAATGAAACTGGTCGAGATTGTAAAAGCGAAAGACACATCAGCTGAAGTCTGCACTGTAATTAAACAAATAACAGAATCGCTTGGAAAAATTCCTGTTTTGGTAAACGATGCTCCTGGTTTTATCTCCAACAGAATTTTAATGCCAATGATTAACGAAGCGGTTCATGCGCTGCAAGAAGGGGTGGGAGGAGTAGCAGAGATTGATGAAATTATGAAACTTGGTATGGCTCACCCAATGGGTCCATTGAAGCTAGCAGACCTTATAGGGCTAGATGTCTGTGTTTTTATTTTGAATGTATTATACGAAGGTTTTGAAAAAAAACCGAAGTATGCTCCTTGTCCTTTGTTGGTTGAAATGGTAAATGCAGGAGAACTCGGTCCTAAGTCAGGAACTGGTTTTTATGATTATAAAGTTAACCCAAAAGAACCTGTGGTGGCGAAACGTTTTATATGATTGAAAAATAGCCTTCATCGTTGCCCACATTATCCATTATCCATTATCCATTATTCATTAAATTTCCTTCCCTTTTTAATCTCCTTCCTCTTCGCCTTGTCATTAAGTCTTTTGGCAATGACAGATTTTGGAATTTTTGTAGGCTTACGTTTTTTTCTTACAATGAAACAAGACGCTAAAAGTTTATAAAATTTCTCCGTTACTTTTTCTTTGTTTTTTAATTGACTTCTTTCTTCTTCGCAAACTAAACGAAGTTCGCCTTCATTGCTGAGGTCTTTAGAGAGTTTGGAAATTGTTTTTTCAATGGATTCCTGATCGAGTAAGGAAGAGTTGGCAGGAGTCCAGTAGAGTTCGACTTTTGTGCTTGTTTTGTTGACATGTTGTCCCCCTTTGCCTCCCGATAGGGAAGCTTTAAATTTTACCTCGTGAATGATGCCAAGTGTTTTCCAAGTGGTGGGTTTGTGGTAGTCGGTGGTGGACATGGTTTAAATTTAATCAAATTTGTCTTTGAAAGTACTATTTGGGTCAACAAAGACAGAACATTTTTTGAAACGTGGGAAAATTGTTATTGACCCTTGTTTATTAATATACCCCCAGAGATTATCATATTCGATTGCCGCATATCCACAAGAAAAATCTCTTACGTTTTTATATACAGCTTTTATATTAAAATTCCCATCATGATCTATATATCCCCAATCTTTTGAGTCGTATGAGACAGCGGCAAGTCCTTCAGAAAATGGCCTAAATCCTAAAAATTTATTTGTTGTTAATTTATTACCTATAGAATCGTAAAGTGCATATTTTTCAAAATCATTTCCCATTACAAAAAATCTACCCTCCTTTTTATAACCAACAGCAAAAGGTTCCTTTCCTTTGCCAATCATATCGTCTCTAGTATATACCACTTCTCTTAAATCTATTATGACCCTACCTGTGGTGTCAATAAATAAATATCCAGTTTCATCTCTTACCTTGGCAAGACCGGAACTAAAGTAATCTGCTTTTTCATATAAATTTTTTACCACTATATTATTATGAATATCAATGTACCCGTATTTTCCATCTATCATTACAATGGCTCTGTTTTGGGTAAAATTTTTCAAACGTTTATATATGCAAGGAATAATAAATTCTCCAGACAAATTAATAATCCCCCAAAGTTCATTAACCTTAACCATTGCATATCCATCATTAAAATCAGTAGCTTCTTGAAACATTCCTTTCAAGACGACCATACCTGTGGTATCGATATAACCCCATTTCTGATCAACTTCTACCCTTGCTCTATTTTGAATAAAACAACCGGCAAAACTATATCTGGCTTTAGTTATCATTATTCCTTTTGTATTTATGTATGCCCATTTAGAAGTTATTTTTACAGGAGCAAAGCCTTCTGAAAAATTTTTAGCAAATTTGAATTTAGGTGTTATTACAAAATTACCTTTTGTATTTATGTAACCCCATCCGCTATCTGTTTCAACAGCCGCTATTAGGAAAGGTTCTG
>JANYCO010000588.1 GCA_025360235.1 Cytophagales bacterium | reverse complement strand
GAGCAAGGCTTTTTTACCATCGATAATTCTTGTATCCAAATGCGGTACAGACATTGGTGGTGCTCCTACTTCTGCTTTTCCGTATACTTTTGCTCCATGCTTTTGAATTAATTCTTCGTTATAACAAACCAGCCACTTCCCTCCTACAGGAAAGCCACCATAGCCATCCGCTTCAGGAATATCAGATTTTTCCAACATCAATAATGCACCACCACCCGCACCTATAAAAACGAATTTTGCATCTACTTTTCTTTTTTCGTCTTTAACTTTATCCTCTACTTTTATAAGCCAACGACCTTCTTTTGTTTTTTCAAGATCTAAAACTTCATGATTTAAATTTAATATTACCCCTTCCTGAGAAGCCAGTTGCTTAAACAACAAACGGCTCAAGTCACCAAAGTCCACGTCAGTACCAAGATCCATTCGAGTAGCGGCAACTTTCTGAGAAATCTCCCTTTCCTCCATTACTAAAGGCATCCAGCTTTTCAGTTGTTCTTTGTCTTCCGAATAAACCATTCCCTTAAAAAGTGGATGTGTATTGAGCAAATCAAAACGTTTTTTCAGATAGGTTACATTTTCATCGTCCCAAACAAAACTAATATGAGGAACAGGATTAATAAAAGTAGAAGAATCCTGAATATATTTTTGTTCGACGAGATAAGACCAAAATTGCTTCGTTACCTCAAATTGTTCTGCAATTTTAAACGCTTTAGACACCTCCACTGTACCATCGGTTTTCTGAGGCGTATAATTCAACTCACAAAAGGCGGAATGCCCTGTACCAGCATTGTTCCATGCATCCGAACTTTCACCAGCTATAGCATCTAACTGTTCGAAAATCTCAATTTTAAGATTTGGGTCTAGTTCTTTGAGGAGCATACCAAGCGTAGCGCTCATGATCCCTGCACCAATCAGAACGATATCAGGGGAAGAAGATATAGTATTTTTCATAATCATTTAAAACAGATCACAATTTAGGAATAAAATTTACTGAAACAATTTATATAGATTTAAAGTATAATCCTTTTGAATGAATAGCCCTACCAACGAAATGGTTTTAAAAGTTCTTTCCCAGATGAAAGAACAAGATAAATCCTATAGTGATTTCTGGGAGGAGTATTACAGCGGGACCAGCACCACCTATAGTTTTTCCAAAGAAAAGAACTGTTACATCCTCACAATGATCGATATTATAGCGGCTTCCTTTTTTGAAGAAAGGGAAATTTCTGAAAAGGAATTAGGGGAGCGTTTAAGAGATTTTGATATTGCGGATCTTAGGAAATCCGGGTTTGATGTCTAGACTGTGATTCGTTTTATTTTTGTTATGGGATGATTTTGTAGCGCATAGAAATTAATTACCTTTAAGGTTATATGGAATTATCAACTGGAGATATTTTAATAAAAATAGTATATTCTATATGCCAAACCGTCTTTTTAGGATTTTCATTATTTACCATTCTTTACGTAAGTGTTTCCATAAGGAATGAAGCAAAGAACACCTTTGATGATATTCACGATTCTGCTACATTACTAATCCGATTTATAGGAATTGCATTTTTTATTTTAATCATAACTACAAACATTTTTAACTATATAGAATTTAATGACAAATTTGAAAAATATGGTACAATTACTAGACTTATAAGACCCTTCGGGTTTTTATTCTGGATTCAGATTTTCACTTTCGCCTTTCTGAATAATTTATATTGGGTTGAAAAAATCAAAAAAAATAACTTCTATAAAGTACTGCATTCTGTTATTATTTTGTTCGTTTTATTTATAATGAACTTTGAACTATATGTAATAATAATAACAAGTTTCAACAGAGACTACGTCCCAAGTGAATGGGGTGAAATCATATCCTATCCAGAGTTATTGATAAGTATTAATTTAAAAATTGGTATTTTCTTGTTTCTTTTGGGCCTTACTCATTTTATAAAAATAAAATTCAAGCCTTACGATTAACAAGGTCTGCGACCATTGTTAACGTTGCTTGTGTTGTTAATGGCCATAGAACTTACATGCAATTCTTTCCCCTCTTTAGTCAGTATAGTAAAATTTAATTACCTTTGATTTTGATTGTAATTTGTTCCATTATCAAATTACCAAATCATCAAATTATCAAATCAAGACGAATGACTTTCGAACTTACCCAGGAATATTTAGACCAGCTGAAAGAGGCGATTGCGGATACCAATGAGCAATTTTTGAAAAGTCAGGTGGAAGAATTATTGCCTCAGGATATTGCAGCTATTCTGCAGGAACTTGATGTAAAAGAAGCAAAGTATATTTTTTCCCTTTTTGACAACAAACAACAAGCAGCTATCATCAGCGAACTGGACGAAAATTTCCGTGTTGAATTTTTAGAACAATTCAGTTCGGATGAAATCGCCGAATACATCAATCAGATTGATTCGGATGATGCAGCAGACATTCTCAACGAACAGGAAGACGCGGAAGCCATCATAGAGCTTATAGAGGATAAAGACGAAGAGAAGGCCAAAGATATTAAAGATTTGCTTCACTACGATCATGACTGTGCTGGTGGGTTAATGCAGAAAGAATTGCTTCGTGCGAACTTAAACTGGACAGTAGAAAAGTGCGTGGAAGAAATGCGTATTCAATCCAGAAAGGTTGGGAAGATATTTTCTGTTTATGTAGTAGACGATCACAATAAATTACTGGGAAGAGTATCTGTAAAAAAAATGTTGCTGGCAGAAGAAAATTGTCTGATTTCTGAAATCTACGAGTCCGACTTGATATCTGTAGAGGCCAATATGTCCGCTGAAGAAGTGGCTGACCTAATGAAAAAATATGACTTGGTGGCTGTTCCGGTAATCAATATTCAAGGCAAACTTCTTGGGCGAATCACTATTGATGACATCGTTGATGTGATCACTGAAAAAGCTGAAATAGATATGCAGGTTATGTCAGGTATTACAGCACAAGTGGAAGAAGACGACTCCGTATGGGCGCTCACAAAATCGAGATTACCTTGGCTTTTAATTGGAATGCTTGGAGGAATGGCTGGAGCTAAATACATGGGACTTTATGAAGATTTCATTAGTCTTATTCCAGCTATGGCCTTTTTTATTCCGCTTATCACAGCTACAGGTGGGAATGTTGGTATACAGGCTTCTTCTCTTATTGTTCAATCTCTGGCACGTGATAATTATTACAATAATTTTTCCTTTTACAGAATGGGAAAAGGTTTTCTGGTAGCATTGATAAATGGAATTGCTATTGCAACAATAGTCTTTGGCTTTAACTTTTTATTAGGTCAGGAATTAAAATTATCTGTAGTGGTTTCGATAGCTTTGTTTAGTGTGGTTATTCTTTCTTCGCTGATGGGAACAATAACGCCGTTGATCTTAGATCGTTTCGGAATCAACCCCGCTGTAGCCTCCGGACCATTTATTACAACAATGAATGATTTACTGGGACTTGCTATATATTTTGCGGTGGCTGGAGCCCTATATGGAATATAATTGGCAGGTCTTGCTAATAAAATTTTTGATTTCCGTTGGTTTCTCCAAATAAAATCCGACCTTTATAACATACTTATCAAAAAATTATTATGCAAATTAAGAAAGATACGGTAGTAACGTTGAGCTACGAATTACATACCGATAACGTTGAAGGAAAAAGAGTTCATGTAGAAACCGCAGGTGCTGACCATCCTTTGGTATTCCTTTACGGAAC
>JANYCO010000453.1 GCA_025360235.1 Cytophagales bacterium | reverse complement strand
TTTGTTCCCGGTGAGCAAGTTTCTGCACAAGATTTTGAGTGTAATAAATGGACCCAACGCCTACCAGTAGTGAAATAACCAGTATGGCAATTTTAAATTTTGATTTGTTATTGTAAATATCCAATCTGTTCGAACTCTTTTTAGAAGAATGGCTACAATTTATTAAATATTCACGGATGTTGGTGTAGAAGTCTTATTTTCTTGAAAATCCGCTTTTGTTTTAAGATGATATTTTCGGTGTAAATGTATAGTATTGAAAATTAACAAATTATACTTATTTAAAACAATTCTAAATTAAGCATACATGACTGTTATCATTCAAATTTTAGGGACATAAAGTTTACTTTTGTATGCAAATTTGGATAGTTGAGTTAGGATGATAGGAAATTTTAAAGCGATAAGCATTTCACATAAAACGGCCCCTGTAAAAGTAAGGGAGCAAATGGCGTTGAACGAGGCATCAGCAAAACAGTTGATGATGCAGCTTCGTGAAATTACCAATGCCGAAGAACTATTAGTATTGTCTACTTGCAACCGTTCTGAGATTTATTATTCATCAGAAAAAGATTTCAGTTCGGAGATTATAAAATTATTGTGTCTTCAGAAAGGTGTTGCCGATTTTAATGAATACGCTGGTTATTTTATAAATATAAATAACAACGATGAGGCTGTACAACATTTGTTTAATGTTTCGATTGGCTTAGAATCTCAGGTAGTCGGAGATATTCAGATTATTAATCAGGTAAAACACGCCTATCAATGGTCTGCAGATCTTAATCTGGCAGGACCTTATTTGCATAGATTATTACACACCATTTTCTTTACCAATAAAAAAGTAGTACAAGGCACTCCCTTCAGAGATGGAGCGGCATCTGTTTCTTATGCTACCGTAGAATTAGCAGAGCAGCTTATTGCAGAAGTAGCAAACCCAAAAGCGTTGGTCATTGGCCTTGGCGAGATGGGTGCCGATGTTTGTCGTAATCTTGCAAACTCAAATATTAAAGATATTACCATTACAAACCGCACACAGTTGAGAGCAGAAGAGCTGGCTGCTGAGTGCAATGTAAAAGTGATTCCTTTTGAAAATGTATGGGAAGCTATAGCGGCTTCTGACGTTGTGATTTGTTCGATCTCAAAAGAAGAACCGTTTATTTCATACGAGAAAGTAAAAGAACTGAATATTTTATCACATAAATTTTTTATTGATATTTCTGTTCCAAGAAGTGTGGAAGAAAAAGTAGAAGATGTACCTGGAGTATTGGTTTATCATATTGACAACATTCGCAGTAAGGCTACAGAAGCGCTGGAGAAGAGATTAAAAGCAATTCCTTTGGTAAAGGAGTTTATCGCAGCATCTATAGTGGAGTTTAACGACTGGAGTAAAGAAATGATGGTTTCCCCAACCATCAATAAATTGAAAAACGCTTTAGAACAAATTCGCCAGGAAGAGTTGAATCGTTATTTAAAACAAATGAACGAGGAAGAGGCGAAGAAAGTGGAGTTGATCACAAAAAATATAATGCAGAAAATAATGAAGCTTCCAGTATTACAACTGAAAGCGGCCTGCAAAAGAGGAGAAGCCGAAACCCTCATCGATGTGTTGAACGACCTTTTTGACCTGGAAAAACAATCCGCCGATGCGTAGAGACGCATCACATGCGTCTCTGGTTAATATCTGCACAATGCGTCTCTGGTTAATATTCACACAATGTGTCTCTTGTTAATATCTACACAATGTGTCCTGATTAATAATTAATCAGGACCGTCGAATTTAAAACTGGGGATTAATTGAAAAAGTAAACGCCATTACAAAGGAAGAGCCTTTTAGCTGAATTCCTTAATAATGACGTTGTGAATTTTATAACAGAAAAACTATTTGCCTTCCTTTTTAGCTTTTTTATCAGCTCTTTTTTCCTTTAGAGATTTGGTAGGCTCTTTTTTCTTTTCTTTTTTGGCATCTGTTCCTTTTGACATAATTGTAAAGTTTATAGGTGTTAAATAACTAATCGAAAATTTAAGTAAAAAAATCATTTCAAAGAAATTCTGAGGAGAAATTTTTCAATATTTTCCGTAACTTTGTGATAATACACATATTTAGATAATTCAAAGAAGCAATATCATGATACTCCCAATTGTAGCCTATGGCGATTCGGTTTTAAAGAAAGAAGCAAAAGACATTACAAAAGATGAGCTGGATTTGGCGAAATTGATTGAGGATATGTTTGATACTATGAACAATGCAGGTGGTATCGGTTTGGCGGCCCCTCAAGTAGGCAAAAGTATCAGGGTGTTTATTGCTGATGCTTCTCCATTGGAAGAGGAAATTTCAAAGGATTTTAAAAGGGTTTTTATCAATCCTACAATAGTAGAAGAATATGGGGAAGAATGGAGTTATAACGAAGGCTGTCTTAGTATTCCAGGTATACGAGGCGAAGTTATTCGTCCCTCAAAAGTAAAGATTCATTATTTTGATGAACTCTGGAACGAGCATACCGAAGAGTTTGAAGGTATGCCTGCCCGGATTATTCAACACGAATACGACCATATAGAAGG
>JANYCO010000432.1 GCA_025360235.1 Cytophagales bacterium | reverse complement strand
GAGCGGAGAAAAATTCAAGGCATCCATCCCTAAATCGCGGGTAACCCTTTTATTACTGAAAGCATCTGTTCTCCCTGGGTTCGGTGTATTGACACCTTTCATCCAGCCCTGCAAGGTGTAGTAATAATCCATTCCCTGCACTTTGTCCTGACCCAGTTCTGTTCTTGCCAGTGGACCGTGCTTATAATAATAATAGCGCGCATCTTCTTCCCAGATATAGCCGTCGGAGGAAGTATATACTCCTTTAATACGGTTATCCGCATCGTATTCATATTTATGAGTAAACTGATCGGTTTGACCTTTCTGATACAAGACTTGATTTACCTTGCCACTAATTAAGTCGTATTTATACTCGACCGTTTTATTTTGAAAGTCTTTTATCTGGTTGGTAATCTTTTTTACATTACCGTGCGGGTCATAACTGTACAGACAAACGGCATCGGGAGTAGCTCCGTTGACTGCATTGGTAATGCTGGCAGATACCACTCTTCCTTTTAGATTCTCCTGATCGGGAGCCCCTACATCGTATACGGTTCTGGTAATTTCAGCTTTGCCTATGCTGGCAGAAGGGAAAGCAGCATCGTCCAATATGGTCAATACTGACTTTTTGTTTACCTTATTAGTCATGTACGCCAGATTTCTTATAAATCCGGTTTGCATTTCTCCCACTTCTATGATTCTTCCCTGTTCGTCGTAACGGGTATAGGAATAAACATTATTGGAAGCGGTGGAACCTGCATTCTGACGGGCGTTCTGTGAAAGTCGGAGCAAGCCTTTGCTGTCATAAAAGAAATAGCTTTCTCCTGCATCAGGAGTTTCCTGATAACGAAGTTGATTTAAACTATTGTATTTATAGCGGGTAACCAAATGATGTTCGGGCTCCTTTGTAAAAAGATAATCACCTGAGCTATTGAACACCGCAAGATCGTGTACATTCAATGGATTCACCCCTGAAGGCGGTACGGTCTGAATCAGATTCCCTGCCTGGTCATAATAATAAAGGGTGTAGTGGTATTCGTTGGCGCGGTAGCTGTAATTGAAGTTCTCAGCAAATGGTTGGTCGAAACATTTGTTAAAATGCTTCGATAAGAAATTACTGGTATATTTATCCACTGCATTTTTCCAGTTCGTAGTCCCATCGTAGATGGCAGCTTCAATCAGGTTTTGTTTACAGTTGTTGCGAAGATCTGTCCAGTCAATCGTAAAATTAGGAGCACACAAATCGTTTTCTGCCTGTACAGGAGATTTCCACATGACGGTGGCTCCCCAATACGAAAAATTAACGGCCTCGAAATATCCGTTTACTGTACTTGTTCCCGATACACCGTTGAAATTTTCAACCAGTATGGGAGCCGCCACTGCAAAGGAACTGTATAAGTCATTATTGGAAGGTGGAGTAGAATACAGATAACCGCAGTCCACATAAGGCTCTCCGATGTTTACGATGCTATTTCTTGGAATGTATATTTTATTATTGCTGGCATCGAGAATATAAAATACTATGTTTTGATAATGAATACCACCGGAGTTAAAATACTTCTCCTGAGGAGAGCAATATCCATAGTAGGAAAATTGTCCAGGATTATTTCCAGCAAACAAAGCAAATCCATTGTCGTATTCGGCCTGGGTAATTCCAAACTGAGGACGGTCAGAAATATAGATGTAATTATTGGCAACATTTCCTGTACCGAAGCTGTTGCAGGAAGAGGTCACAGGGATCGACATCTGCGCTACATCATAACTACTCAAAACCGGTTCGTTGGCTCTCCAGT
This sequence comes from Cytophagales bacterium, assembly GCA_025360235.1. Classification (GTDB taxonomy): domain Bacteria; phylum Bacteroidota; class Bacteroidia; order Cytophagales; family Cytophagaceae; genus JANYCO01. The sequence goes on along the minus strand of JANYCO010000432.1, from coordinate 3,467 downwards.
TGACATTGTCTGCAAGACAATTCGTATACGTGTAGGTGCTATTCCTTCTGGCGGCGATGAGTTTATTAAGTCCTGTCACCACGTCCTTCGCACAAGGCGTAATATAGTCGACGGGTTCATCGGCGGTACAGCTTCGCTGTGGATTGAAATTATGCTGGCAACTATTAATGCCCGTCACAATACAAGTATCGGCGCCGATATCAACACTGCCCGGATCCGTTTTCCAGGTGATGTAAGGAGCCAGATGATTAGCATCAATATAGGCAGTAACTGTAGTGGATATAGAATTAATCTGATAAGTTAAATCCACAGCTACTCCATAATGTTCGATATTGTCCGATGAAATTCCATTTTCAGAATAATTATAATCAATACGTGGATTATCTAACGATACGATTGTCGATTTATCATAATAAGTCCTTACTCCACCGTTTAGGGAATAAAACTGAATGAGGTATTGACCAGAAGGTGCAACGCAATCGTTGGCGAGTTGATATTGATTCCCGGGAGGGCAAACATTTTTAGTCAATCCGTAGGCATTATCGTTGGCTCCCCAAACTAATTCTATCCCAGTACTACTTCCGGTAACATCATTCTTGATGTACACATAGCCGTTGGAACAGCCAAGATTGCAATCTGCAGGATTAGGATAAAAAGCTCCAAAGACAGTTGACGAGTTATTTGCCATGATCAAAACTTCTCCGGGCGCCCATACATTTTTATTGGGACAACAAGACAGTGTTGGTGGAGCAACTGCCACTCTTGCTGCTGGACCTCCACCACCTGCCGTTGGATAACAGGTAGAAGAATAGCTGAAGGAATTAAACGGGTCTGTTATATAATCAGAACTATTATTGTTTGAGCTTATGATTAGGGATTCAATGTTATTAATCAATTGAATCGCACAGGAAGTAAGCTCTCTTTGCTGCTGGTGTTCAAAACAGGTATAGGTGTATGGATTGTACTCCGCTACATCATAAAGGTTGCACCCATACGAATTGAGTTTTGTAGCAACCAATTGCAACTGTGGATAGGCTGGATCCGTAATTTCTTCGGCCAACAATAAACCAAAAGGGTTTCTTCGTCCGCAACTGCTGTTGCAATAACTTAGTAGCTGAGTCGCTACATCTATTGAATCGGTTCCCACATTCAGTACGTTTTCACCGCATTTATTCTCCATCTGCACCATCCATACTTTTACATTCTGAATACAACCGCTCATACATTGTTGGGGAAGCGTCTGGCTAATGGTAGCAGTAAGATTACTAATATTGGTTCCTGTCTCCGGTTTCACTACTACTGCATCGTTGTAGGTCTGATAAGGACAAGAAGGCGACCAGGTTTCTCTAACCCGGATCATTTCGTGTGTTTTTAAACCATGATACAAGGATCTATACAATGTCCATTTTTCTTCGTTAGTAGGTATATACCCGGTATGAGTACTATAGGGAAGATAACTGTTTACAAAATCCCAAATATCTCCTATCTGTGCATTCGGATCATTAGGGGTATCTCCGATGGCAGTTGCATACGTATTGTAAACAGCATTCCCTTGAGCCAACCCTTTAAAATAATCCTTCATGGCGTTGATCATATTGGTTCTTGCCTGGTTTACTTTGGGAAGATTGAGAATAATATTTTTAGAAGGATTAAAATAAGGATCTAAAGAATTAGCTACGGTGTTGGTATACCCCAAGGTGGAAGCCTCTGTCCAATTGGTTTGCATCGCCATTTCCAGATCAAAATCATCGCTTTGTTTTTCAAGAATACAAAACTGGTAATGGCAATATTCTTTGTGTCCTTTTACGAGGTTGTTGATCCAAAGCTTATGCAAGTCATAGTTATTATCCGAAAAAATTGCCGAATCCATAATTTGCGTTATGCTTGGAGGAGAAAATTCAGCTCCGTTGTTCAACCATTTGCCATTTGAATTCTTACTTCGATTCAAAGCAGCTTGCATCTCTGCCTGATTTTTATAAAAATACCCACCAGGACTTAGCTGAGCTTCCATCTGACGGAGCAAAGAAATACATTTGTTTTGTGTCTGAACACTATCCGCACAAGGACCATTTTTAAGACAATCCTGCAAGGCAGCATCAATTAATATTTTAGTCGCAGGGAGGTTTCTATTGGCAGCCCAGTCTTCATGTGTAGCAAATATTTGAGTCAGGCAATGGTCTGAGCAAGTAACATCGCACATTGTAGTGTCTACCCTGGACTTTGCTTGCGCTACAAAAGTCGCGGAGTCAGGGAAACCAGCAGTGTTTTTCAATTCTTCCAAAAGAATGGTTATTGCTCCATCACTTAGTTTCAGTTCTTTGACAACGGTATAATTTCCAATTTTTGCGAAGAACAAAGTGGTGTCAATTAAATCCTCCTCTGTGTATGAAGTCTGACTGCAGGTATAAGAAGTAGAAGAAATGTTTTTACGCGTAAGTGCCTGTCCCATCTGAATACCGTCTGGATTCAGGAACGTCACTTTAAGATCGTAGGTGCAAGTTTTGCATACATTGAAAAATCCCGTTGCCTGATTAATGACTCCATTCAGGCTGTAGCGAAATCTATAGTTGGTATTTTTAACAACGTTGGCGATTTTATTAATCGAAGTACTTGTATAAGTAGTGGTATCCACCACATTGGAGCCATTCAAACTTACTACAATGTCATCTGTAATATTTGAAGATAATATTTCAAGATTATCAGGTGTATTACCCGCAAGTCCTGTCGCTACTACTCTTCCTTCCTGGTCGAAGTATGAAATACTAATCTGACCATTGGGATCAATGACGGCGTTCTTTTTATAATGTTTAATAGAACCAACATTAGAACCAAACAAACGGTGAAGTTCGGTTGCATTTGGAGTGCTGTATACATACTCTGTATAACGCCCTTTGAAATCAGTATCTTTCAGCCTGAAGGTATCCCCTACTGTGGTCTGTCTCCATATACGTCCGGTACCATCTTCCAGATATTGTGTAAGAGAATATGCATAACCATTGGAAACCGGGATATAATCCCGGTTGATTGTTTCTACATCGTTGAGGGAAGAAAAATATTTATAAGCACCAGATATATTGGCCAATGGAAGATTTCCAACACTGCTGTTACGGAACGCATCGTCGTATGCTTTTTTACCATTTTGGAAGGTATTGAAATTATCCCGGAAGCTCAGGTCAGAACCCTTTAAAGGAACAGGTAGAACATTGGCTACACCTCTTCCTTCATAATCGTATTTCGTTTCTCCAACAATCACTGTGCTGTCTGAACTAATATTGGTAAGGACCTGACGATTCCTTAAGCTTCCATCGTAGTAGGTCATTATCTTTTTAAACTTTCCTTCCTCCGCATAGTTTGTTTTAAACTGCCAGTTTTTATCTGCTTCAAAAGAGGTATTTATATCTATGACAGCAGGGCCGTTTACCCAGTTGGTATATTTTTCAACGGTACTTCCGCTTTTAATATAGTTT
>JANYCO010000422.1 GCA_025360235.1 Cytophagales bacterium | reverse complement strand
CCCTTTTGAAAAAGATAGTGTTGTCGTTACCTGCAGTCATAATCTAGGTTATAAAGCCTCATATTGCAATGATGAAAACATGATGATCATACAGGGCGCGCCTGCGATCTCTATGGCCTATGCCGCCCATGTTCTGGATGTTGTCAATCACTTTAAATGGCGGTATCATCTTCAATCCAAAATGGAAAAGGGCATGAACGAAGCTCAAAAAAGAGCAGTCTTGGAAAAGGAATGGCATGCTCTTGACATCACCGATCAATGGATGGATCATTATTTTGGAAAAGATCAATTTATCGATGAATACAGACTTTTCCTGCGTTAACTGCAAAGGAATGATACTTTATTGTAATTGTAAATAAATTAAGCGTGAAACGTGCTGGTATACAAAATATAATGGTGAATGCATTTTACTAATTTTGTTTGTCAAATGCCTATAATTAGTAATATTTTGTATTTAACAATCCGTCAGTACTCTACCTCTAGAATTTGATTGTCACAGGATTTTATCAATTATTTATCAATAGATGATTGACACCTAATATGTATCAATCGCTTTTTAACTAGCCTTATGATTAAAATAGGTTTGGTGGATGACCATAGTGCAATAAGAATGGGGGTTAAACAACTACTTGAAAAAGAATCAAATTTAAAAGTAGTATTAGAAGCCAATGATGGTGTCGACTTCTTTAAGCAGCTTCGTTTCCGTGGCGATATCCCCCAGGTTATTGTAATGGATGTGATTATGCCCAATATGAATGGAATGACCTTAATTGACCTTATTAGAGAGCATTTTCCATCTATTAAAGTGATTGTATTCAGTTTTTTGTCTGATGAAAATACGATAAGGCATATGATTCACAAGGGAGCACGGGCGTTTCTTACTAAAGGAAGCAATACCAATTTATTATTGGAAGCCATAAATGAAGTGGCAACAAGCGGTAAATATTTTGGTGATACTGTCAGACAGGATTTCTTCGAACGCCCACCAATTAATTACAAACTCGGGTTCCATGGAACATCACATTTAACAGAAAATGAGATAGCGTTTATAAAATATGCCGCGACTGGATTGACTTATAAGGAAATCGCTGCCCGAATTGGAAAAACGGAAAAAGCCATTGAGAATTATCGGGATAACCTTTTTAAAAAGCTGAAAATTTCAAACAGATCCACTTTGATAGTATACGGGTTTCTGACTGGTTTGCTAGACACAGTAAATTTAACTTTTATAGATTAAAAATAAGCTTGCATAGAACGGTCCTGGGACGGATCATATATTGACTTCGGGATAAACTATTGCCTGTGATACTAAATGATGTATAGTTTGTTTCGTTTGTAAAATTATCGACAGAAAGGACAAGATCCGCTTTTATATTAACCAACTTAAAGTTTAAGGAAAAGTCACCAAAAAAATAATTGATTTTGTTGGATGTAGTTTGCAATAAAGAATTGTATTCTCCTGCTAATTTAAAATAAATGTTGTCAGACGCGGATATCGTCATTTGCAGTTGATTTTTTAAATAATCACCCCCAGTCCCCATAGACTTAGCTGAATTGTCTATATTAACAATTCGGTTACTAACGAAACGCAGGGTATAGTTTGAACTGATCCAGGTAAACAACTTGCTACTAAGCGATAGCGAGAGTGATGTTTTTACATTATTAAAGTTCAGTAAAATATTTTGCTGAAGTTGATTCCATCGTCCAATCTGATAACTGCCATTAACTGCAAGGGTTGATTTCGCTGAAAAAATATATTTGCTCACTCCTGTTGAAAATAAAATGTTCCCTGTATGGTTTTCAAATGGGATGAAGGAAGTTTTAACAAGATTGGGAAAATATATGGAATTAGCTATGGTAGTATTTGTAGCGGACGAATAAATGAAACTGAAATTAGCAAACAGCAATTTTATGTCCTCCCTATATGAAAGCGATCCAAATATTGTATGAGTAAAATGGTCTTGAATACCTGCAAGATTTTGGTCAAGCTGTTGAAAGTTCTTCAAAATAAAACCTCTATATAATTGTTTTATTCCATCATTATTACTGTTATAGTTATATCTGAGCATGTACACAATTACTGGTGTTTGAATCCTGAACTGGACAGATGGATTTGTATATAATCTTGTAATTTGAGATCCGGCTGGATGTAAGAAATTTGAATAATTGATTGTTTGGTAGTTAAATGGAAAACTAAATGTTGTTAATAACTTTCTGGCTGGTATTTCAATATCGATCTGACCATACGATTTAAAACTTCTGGCTTTTAATTCATTTCTAAAACTATCGGTAGCATATTTTGTGGTTAAGTCATTTTGTGTAACGGAAATACTGGATGGCAATTGCATATTTTGATCAAGGAAGCCAGCTTTAAAGTTCACCAAAAATCCATTGTGCATGGATCGTAAGTTCACGTAATTGTTTATTATGTAGTCTTCCGTACCCACTGTTTGTGTGATATTTCTATATAACGCACCATTGTTAAAGACGTCTGGATTTATCCCCGGGTATATGAATAACTTCTCCGGTCGTTTAAAATAATTAATGTATGAATAGATTTCAAATACGGTATGACTGTTCAGTACTTTTAAGATATTGAAGTCATTACTTACATTTTGATAATTTTGCGTAAGCCATTGATCTCCAGTGATGACCGAATTGGAGAAATCTGATTTTCCATTGTCGTTCTGAATAATTACTTGAAAATTATCATTGATATATACATGATTGGTGTTTCTATTAAACGTTATCAGACCTTTAACCTGATTAGTTTCCAGCCGCGATCTTTGAACTTCTGAAAATATAACTGAATCGTTTGTAAGAAAATAAGAAATATCACTGTTAAAGTTTCTTTGCTGGATATCATGGAGGTAACTGAAATTCATTTTAAATTGGCTGTTATTTTTATAATTAACCAAGTTGTTTACATTTACCATTTGTGATTCATTGAACAGATACCGTCGCTTTAATATTTGTGGTGTTCCGATTGAATTTAGGCTCAAAAGAGGATCCGGGGCATCATTTTCTATTCTTTTGAGATAGTCTGCAAGGTTGTGGGAGGCGAGATCGTCCGAAAGGTCTGAACCCGCATTATTCATTTTAAAAGAATTGATTGCTTTGTATTTACGTTTAAATGAAAGCATATTGATGGTACCATCGTATACATCAGGTATGCCAACTCCTATTTCTTCATGAGTTGACACTTTGAGCCTTGCACTATCCTTTAGGATTATATTCATGGCAACCTGATTGCTCCGGGTAATGTTCTTTAAAACTTTTATGGGCTGGTGTCTTTCAAGTACCTGAATTTTGTCGACCATAGTTGATTGTATACTATTGGTCGCAATATTGTATTTATCATCAAGAAGATTATCGCCATCAATATAGAAATTAGAAATGGCTTTTCCATTAAATGAGATTTTTCCGTCTTCACTGACATCAATTCCTGGAATTTTTTTCAAAATGTCACCTAATGATCGATCTTGTTTTTCTACAAATTGGTTAGCATTATAGGTCAGCGTATCACCATTAGATCTAACAAATGGCCTACTATTAACCTTTACATCGGGCAGCTTTTCACTGGTGTGGTTCAATATGGATGAAATGAATTGTTGGGAATCTGTAATATATATTATTGAAGCTCTGTAGCCAAGTGCAGAAATTTGTAAGAAGAGTTTGCTGTTGATAATTGTATCGGAGTATCTGATGTAAAAATTGCCTTGGACATCACTGACAGCATAGCTAATCGTTCTTTTGTCTTTTTTGAGTATGATGTTTCCAAATGCAACAGGTTTGCTGACACTGTCAGTTATTTGACCCCTAATGTAAATTTGACAATATGAACTGAGAAAAAGCAGGCATAGGATTGCAACAATAAGAAATCTATGGAAATAATATTTCAATTTAATTGTTTAAACTTTGGGATAAGTTATAGAATCCTCCTTTATTTTTCACTAATTTCCATAGGATTTTTATTTTTCGCCCGTTTAAAGTTTTCTGCGGGTAGCCCATTAATGGTACTAAGTGTCATTTTAATTCCTCTGCTGGCCGCTAAGGTTTCTATATACTTGATCGGGTCTGATGCCATTGCAGCTACCATTTTTCGATAATCAGTTTTTAAAATTTGTTTATCACTCTCTGATTTGACATTGACAATAGATTTCGGGCTGAAAGAAGTATTCTCAAATGACAAAAATCTGAATTTTATCGTTTGCGAAGAATCTACGGCTTCAAGAATTAAGCCAGGCAATCCAGCAAGCTTCCAAGGGCCTGCACTAATAGGTATTTGCGGTGCGAACCAAGCTGTATACTTTCTACCTCTGAATACGCCATAAGCTTTGCTACATAAAAATGTTCCGATTCGAGCCGTATCATCCGCAATAGTCCAGTTTATTCTGGTTGTTGAATCATTAAAATAAATAGCGTTTTCCGGCATGATGATCCTTATACGTAAGTCAGTAAAACCAGCGTTAATTATTTCTTCCGGACTTGGATTTGCTCCTGTTGAATTTGGTGCCTGAAAATTGATATTTCCTCCTGCATTTTTTTGGGCTGCTAAAGCTGTTTTAAACTCTTCGCGCCTTACCGCAATAGATTCGTATTGATCACTTCGATAGGATGAATTTGATTTACCTATGTATAGTGCCATGTTCTCCTGATACATTGTAAAACTTAGCTTATTGGTATCCTTTATGTATTCAAACGAGTACAAGGCTTTATATACTGCAGTATCCATCACATTTTTGGACTGACCCTGGCAATTATTTGCAATTATTATAAAAATAAATATTCGAAATGCTCTTTTGTATACCATATAATTAATTGCTATAAATTTAGAATAAATTGGAGAAATATGATTAAATATCTCTCCAATTAACTATTAGCCTAGTAATTCAATAACACACATCCACCATAATAAGTCTTGGAGAAAGGCTACCGCGCCATCGATTTGAGACTGATTATCAGCACATACCTCACCGCTGTAGCTACCAATACATCCGGGAAAGGTTGCTCCAACATAGAAACAACTGCAAATTTGGTCTTTAGTGATAATTGTCTTTTTATTTCGCTTAACGGGAAGGTTCTTTTTAACCACATTTTTAGAAAGCGAAAAGGAATTCGGTTTAGTGGCTGTACTGCCCACCTTTGCGGCGAATGAGCAAACGCTCATCAGCATTGAACATACCACGATGACTACAAATTGTCTTTTCATTAGTTTTTCGTTTAAATTGTTAATAATTATACAATCTATAAACTAATTAGGCGGAAAAAGAAGACAGGGGGTAAACCCCCCTTTCCTATCCACCATTTTACCTAATTACTAATTGTGTGACCTGTGTCCGATCCGCAGCTATTGTAGGATTAGGTGCGGCCGCTTTAAAGGGTAATAGGAGACTATGATAGATACGGAAATGGATGGGATGATCTTGACAATGGAGACTGGGCAACCATAATAGCATCTGTCATTATTGGCGCCAGCATGCTTACTGGTATAGGTAAAGTGGCTATCGCGATAGGCGCTGTTGGATTTGACCTGTGGGAATTCTGGGAAGAAACACATCCTGATCCTGGCGGGTCATGGTAATAGATAAAATCAAAATTGAATATGAATTCACTATTACCTTTGAAAAATTATTATATTGAATTCTTATTCATTCGAGAATATTTTTATGAACTTTAGATCGTGGATTATATTAAGGAAGGCTTTTTTCATTCGCTTTGTTATGATCGGATTGCTATTAGTAGTTTTAGCATTAATCTCTGTTAAAATTATACATAGCAATGTGCTTGGTTGGTTATCGATGATTTCAATCGCGAGCTTACTGACAGTGGGAAGCTATTTATTTAAGAAATATTTTTATAAACCGTCTTATTTTCATATTTCGGATTCTGCACTTATAATTTCATCAGAATCAAACCCAGAATTAAATAAAACAATTTCGTTCGACCAAATTTCAAGTTATTCAGTTGAAATTATAAGTCCGAAATTTTATTCAATTATATTCTATTTATTATCCGGATCAAAGATTGAATATTCCCTGCCACAAAACAAAATTACTGACAATGACAACAATACATTACTATTAATTGAAGTAATAAATAATAAAATTGCAGAATATAATAGGAAAGTAAATAAAGATTCGAAGGGAATTGTTCTGCGGCCATCATTTTTCGGGACTTCAATTGGGCTCTTCCTTATCATCTGTATTTCAGCGATTTCTGTAATCGTTTTTTGTTTTAGCATTTATTATATTCCAAAATTTAGCATGTTTGGACTTTTTGCATTTTCTTTTTCAATTATTCAA
>JANYCO010000416.1 GCA_025360235.1 Cytophagales bacterium | reverse complement strand
GGGGACTTTAATATCTCCGAACCAGGTTCATTGATAGGGTTTGCTGGTCCACGTGTAATCAGAGAAACAATAGGAAAAGATTTACCGGAAGGATTTCAAAGTGCAGAATTTGTACTTGAACATGGCTTCTTAGATTTCATAGTAGACAGAAAAGAAATGAAAAAGAAACTCAGCGACCTTTTAGGGATGCTGAAGTAATTTTTCTCTGATATATTATTTAAGTGTCCGACAGTTCAAAACCGCCGGACACTTTTTTTTATTCGTTATCTCCTCCGCAATCAGTAAGGTCTATCGCCTGCAAATACCATTTTTTGTCAATACAGGAAAAATAGAATACTTCAGCACCATTAGCATTACTATTGTCAAATAAATTAATAATGATTTTCTGAGTAATCTTAGATTCCGCTTTTTTAAGACGAGCCGCTTGTTTATTGTCTGGGTCTTCTCCTGTAACCTGAAGAAGCTGATTATAACAATCACTTAAGAGTGTTATTGGTTTTTCTATTGTAATTGCGAAGGTTCCTTTCTTCTTCATCTTACATTCATCTGCTTTGGTTAAATCATAATTTAGCGAAAGCTTGGCCGTATCTATTTTAGCCAATTGATCTCTAAAATTAGCATAAGAGTCTGGTCCCGGACCGTTGGCTTCATCACCATCTATTTGTTCGAGTTTATCATATTTGTCGTAGGATCTATTAAAATCTCCTACAGTATATACATGGTACATTCCGGTTTTAGGGTCGATATATTTATTAAGTTTAGATAGATCACCCTGAGCTTTCATAGTAGTAATGATGTCTTTGAATACTAAATTCAAATCTTCTGCCGGGTCCTTTACTTCAACTGGAGCAACGCTTACTTTTGCAGTAGTGTCTGCTTTTGCACTAGTGTCTGAAGGAGTGGTCAAACTATCTGAGGAATCTTTTGATTCATTATTGTTGCCCGAACAAGCCAGTAAACTGCTTAAAATGGCCACAAAGAATAATTTTTTAAAGGTTTTCATTGGCTAATAAGGTTTAAATCAATTATGTTTAAGAATTATGGAGATGGTAATATAAAAAGAATTTTTTGAGGTTTTTTAAACTTTTGGAATAAAAAAACCGTATGTATACATAACAATTTTACTTTTAACGAACATGACTACTGTAACCACAAAAACCAAAGGAGGCGAGTTCCTTCTAAAAGCAACCAATGCTGCCGATATCTTCATTCCGGAAGAATTGAACGAAGAACAACGCATGATGCGCGATATGACCCGCGATTTCCTTGCACACGAGGTTATTCCAATCTTAGACAGAATAGATCAACAAGAAGAAGGCTTAATGCAAAAACTGCTTGATAAGGCCGGAGAACTTGGTTTATTGGGTACCGCCATTCCTGAAAAGTACAACGGTTTTGGAAAAGATTTTAATACCTCTTTACTTATAACAGAAACGGTAGGCGCTGGACACTCTTTTGCGGTGGCGCTTGCAGCACATACAGGTATCGGTACTTTGCCTATTCTTTATTTTGGAAACGATCAGCAAAAAGATAAATATTTAGCCAAACTTGCCACAGGAGAATTAAAAGCCAGCTATTGTCTCACTGAACCTGGTTCGGGATCGGATGCCTTAGCTGCAAAAACAAAAGCCGTACTTTCTCCTGATGGGAAACATTATATTCTGAACGGTCAGAAAATGTGGATCACCAATGCAGGGTTTGCAGATGTGTTTATTGTGTTCGCACAAATAGACGGCGATAAATTTACAGGATTTATAGTAGAAAAAGGACCAGGGCTTACTTTAGGCAATGAAGAGCACAAGATGGGGATCAAAGGGTCTTCTACAAGACAAGTGTTTTTTAGTGACTGCAAAGTACCTGCAGAAAATATACTTGGCCAGATCGGCAAAGGCCACTTGATCGCTTTTAATATTTTAAATATTGGACGTATTAAATTAGCTGCTGCTGCTTTAGGAGCTTCTAAAAGAACTTCTACATTGGCAATTCAGTATGCTAAAGAAAGAAATCAATTTAAACAACCAATTGCTAATTTCGGAGCGATACAACATAAACTCGCGGAACAAGCGGTACAAATATTTGCCTGCGAATCGGCTATGTACAGAGCCGGTGCAGATATTCAGCATTCGGAAGAAATGTTTGCCGCAGGAGGTAAAAATATGGAAGAAGCATTGCTTGCAGCTGCACAAGAATTTGCAATTGAGTGTGCGATTCTAAAAGTAGCAGGTTCGGAAGTATTAGATTATGTGGCCGATGAAGGAGTGCAGATCTTAGGTGGGTATGGTTTCTCGGCCGATTATCCTATGGACAGAGCTTATCGTGATTCCCGTATCAACAGAATATTTGAAGGTACCAACGAGATCAATCGTATGCTTACCATGGATATGTTTTTCAAACGTGCCATGAAAGGTGAATTGGATTTAATGAGTGCTGTAATGGCAGTGCAGAAAGAGTTGACAGGTATTCCTGAATTTGGAGATGAAGATACAGCGTTGTTTGTAGCGGAGAAAAAGTCAATTGCCAACATGAAGAAAATTGTATTGATGGCAGGAGGTGCAGCAGCACAAAAATATATGGATAAACTTGCCAATGAACAAGAAATTTTGATGAATCTGGCAGATGTTTGTATTTATACATATATGGCTGAATCGGTAATCTTAAGAGTAGAAAAACTTGTTTCTATGAAAGGTGAAGAAGCTTGTAAAATTCAGATTGATATGGCACGGGTTTATTTGAATGATGCATTAGATAAATCAAATATAGCAGGTAAGAATGCAGTAAATGCGATGGCAGATGGTGATATGCAACGAATGATGTTGATGGGAGTGAAGAGATTCACTAAAGCAACGCCATTCAATACAAAAGATGCCCGCAGAAGAATAGCTGAGGCATTGATAGCGGCAAATCAATATGCTTTTTAAGAGCTTTTGGAGAAAGGTGAAGTTGGAAATTTAGATTAACAATTGGAGGATGTGAAGTTGGAGCGTAAAAAGTAAAGTCCCGTCAATTAATAGTTGACGGGACTTATTATTTTAAAGGGAAGAGATTTTATTGTTTTGTCTCATTAAGTGCTTTAATTTTTTCAAAACGTGCACGTAATGTAGTCGCAGTTTGCATATCAGCCGCAAGACCTTTTCTGATTTCGGCTGTTACAGCGATAGCAGATTTTACGTTTTTACTAGCACGCAATACTTTAGTGGCCGGATTTATTTTAGTCGCGTTATTCAACATATCTTCTCCTTGTCCGCTGAGGGTAGTCAAATCAGCATCCATGTTTTTGTATCCGTCTTCAATTGTTTTTATACGAGCATCAAGCGCATTAAATACAGCAGCGTTTGCCCTAGGACCAGCATTAAGAATGGTCAGGGTATCGTTGATAGCCGTCATTTTTTTGGGGTAGCTCAATTTTTTGTCGTTAAGATCAAAAGCAGCATTTACAAATTTGTCAATGTTAGGATCGTCAACCGGTTTTGGTCTTGCCTCTTGAGCAAAAGAAAGTGTTGTAAGTAGACAAGCAACAATTAGGGTAAATAGGTTTTTCATAAGTTATATTATTTATAGGGTTTATTAATACTCTTTTAATGAGGAACTAAAGTTAAGCAAAATACATTCCATTATTTAAATGGCCCTTAAAATTTCAGCAAAATTTTATTTTAAGGCTTTTAAAGCCTCCTCATAATTTGGTTCCTGCGCTATTTCCGGTACCTGTTCTGTATATTTTATTTTGCCATCTTCTCCAATTACCACAACAGCTCTGGACAAATATCCCTCCATTGGGCCGTCGGTCATTTTTAAGCCATAAGCTTTATCGAAAGAATCGTCTCTAATGGCAGAGAGGGTTACTACTCCTGTAATTCCTTCCGCTTCACAGAATCGTTTGTGTGCTTGTGGAAGATCTTTGGAGATACATAGTACCACCGTATTTGAAAGGATGGCTGCATCTTTGTTAAACCGGCGGGTAGAGGCAGCACAGATTCCTGTATCAATACTTGGAAAAATATTAAGCAATATTTTCTTTCCTGCAAAATCTTTTAGTGAGGTATTGCTTAAGTCAGTTTTAGCAGCTCTGAAATCAGCAGCGAGCGTTCCTATTGCAGGAAGACTCCCTGCGGTGTGTACTTCTTTTCCTTTTAAAGTAATAGTAGACATAGTGAATTTAGTTAATTTTAGTTTGAATTGGAATTAAATCTTTCCGGACGGCCTTCTATCATTATGAAAGCACCCCAGTATAATGGAACCTTATATTGTTCTTTGATCTCTTTTTTGGCATCTATGAAAGCTTTTCGCTTGTCTCCTGTTTTTAACCATTTCTGATAGAAAGAGAACATTAATTTTTTAGTTATTTCATCATTAACTTTGAATAAACTGATAACAACTGCTTTTGCTCCGGCAATGAGGAATGCACGTTGCAGCCCATACACACCTTCTCCCGTCTGCACTTCTCCTCTACCAGTCTCGCATGCTGAAAGGATTACCATATCAGTATTGTCAAGAGGTAAATCCATCGCCTCATAAGCAGTTAGAATACCATCTTTTTGATTTACATATTTGTTGTCAGGATTGTCTACAATATCACCAGAGCCGAAAAGCATTAAGCCTGAATTCAAAAGCGGGTGTGTGGCTATGTCGTCTTCGTTGATTCCTTTCACCAGAGATTCTTTAAAATAACCGTGTGTAGCAATATGTAACACTTTTGGGTTGATAATATTTTTCAAGGTATCCTCTGTAATACTACCATTTAAAAGCAACAGAGAAGATTTATCCGAAGAAATGAGGAGGTTATTTAATTCCATAATTTCTTTCTCCGCTCCAGGAAGGTCTGGAATATTTTTCTTTACAATAGTTTCATTTGTGTAAAATTTCGGACTGCCTCCAAATATATATTTATCAGAATTTGTTTTCTTCGGGTCTTTCGTTTTCTTTTTTGAATTGGTTATTTCTTCAAGCGCCAATAAGTCTTTTGTATTAGTAAGCAGTACCAATTGATTTTGATCAATTACATATGTTTCGGTTCCTTTTACCGGAAGCATTTCAAGGTTTATCTGATTGTATACTCCATCACAGGAAAGATAAACCAATGCTCCATCAGAAATTTTATTTTTGATGGGTTGCCAGAAAATTTCATAAGAGTACTCGTCTGGAGTATTAAGGGTAGAAACATTTCGGTAATATTTTAAGTACCGCGTTTCCATTTTTTTCCCATTCGCAATTACTACTATATCCGGATTGTCTTTAGTAGTTTTTTCTATTATTAAAGCTGCATAGAGTACGGAGTCTGTAAATTCTTTTTTGAAATTTCGGTAGCGAATAATTTCTACTGCATATTCATTGGGCAATAATTTAGATCGAACATCCTCCCATGTAACTTGCTTGTCCAGTTTTTCAACGTTGAATAATTCGGAACGTTGTGACATTTGTTTTTCAAGACGTTCAGTACTTGCCTGAATCTCTCCAATATCAATTCCTTGTTCCGCTAATTGATGTTTACTTAAAGAAAGCAAACTAACCATATACTCTTTTTCAGAAATCCATTGATCATATAAGTCGATCAATATACTGTCGTTACTATTCTGTATTTTGTCAAGCAGTTTTATACTTGAGCTTAACAAGAGCGCTTTTGTGGAAAGTATGTTATTGTAGACATTGCCGGTATATTTTGTGTTAACACCTTTTGCTGGTTGTTGTAGAGCTACAAAAGTATAAAATTCAAATTCGTCTTTAAGGTCTTTCCAATAATTGCTTTTTTGTCGGGAACTTAGTGAAGGAAAATTTTCTCTGGTATAATCCAGGTATTTTGGAATTATTTCACTCATCGCCTCAAGTGCTTTTTCCGGATTGTTTTTCATGAAATAGACCCTTGCCAATTTTCCGACAGATTTAATGTAGCCAGGATGAATATCGCTGAAGACAGAAAGGTAATTGCTCTTTGCTTTGGAATATTTTTTCTCTGCTTCGTCGTACTTATTTTTCGCATAGGCAATATCGCCTCTTAATAAATTGATATAAGCGGAGTGTCTCGTTTTATCATCTTTGAGTTTTGAAATCCAGAATTTTTCGGCTTCTTCCAACATTTTATCTGCAGCATCATAGGATCCTGAATTGATAAGAAATTCCGAATACCTTTCCTGAATTTCCATATAAAGAGGAGTAGAAGTGCCTATGGTCGATTTTACAATTTCAAGTGCTTCCTTGTATTGTTTTTCTATATCACTTGTTTTACGGGTATTTTGTTTGGCATAAAGAGAAGCTAAATTCAGAATGGATTCTGCTCTTTTAAGATGTTTCTTGCCAAGCTTTTTACTTTGAATATTGTCCGCTTTTGTATAGGCTTCCTCTGCTCTTTTAAAATCATTGATTAATGCATAATAGTTTCCTGAGAGCAGATAATATTCGCTCATCATAATGGAGGAGGATCCATATATAGAATCAATGAGTTGTTTGGCCTTACTCAGATAAATATCGGATTGATTTAGATTTCCGGTAGTAAGATTAAATCGGGTATAGCCAAAATAGACTGGTATTAATCTTGGGGAGTTTGCTCCTAGGGTAGTGCTAATATCTACTAAGGATTCTTCCAAAGTTTTTTTTGCCTTAAAGTAGTTTTCCGTTTGGATAAAAATATCAGCCAATTGATCGGCTGTTTCTACTTTTACCAGGATGTCCTGATCGTATTTACTTTCTCTGTTCAGTTTAAAAGCACTGATTGAAATTTCTTTACTCTCGTCGTATTCTCCAAACAATTTATTTTGACGTGCTATAGACAATAATGTTTTTTGTCTCATCACGACATCTCCCGATTTAATATCGTTGTTAAGGAGTGTTACTTTTTTCAAACTATCCAGCCCTGCCTGATATTTTCCTGAAAGAATAGCGTATTCACTGTAATTGGCGAGTGCTAACAAATATTCTATTGATTTTTCGCCATAAACAATTTTATTTATCGTGGCCACCTTACCAGAGATGGTCATGGCGGAATCGAACTGATCGGTCTTTAAATACAACTCAGCATAGGCAGTTAGATAATAACAATTCTCTTTGCTATTGGCGTTAAGTTTTTGTTTTAAAAATCCATCGTAACTGTTCTTGAAGACATCAGCCGCGAATTTGAATTTACTTCCGTATCGAATTTCTTCAATAGCAATATTCAATAATGTTTTGTGGTAGGCTGGCGTTTTTTTACCATAATAAGTTCCTTTTATTTCTGCTATCTCTAATTCGGTTTCATTCAACCCTTTTATATCATTTGCTTTTCTTGCGATGGAGGATTGCAGTTCCTTCACTTTCAAATAATGTGAATGGTAATGAGGCATATCATTAGAGGTTTTCAGAAAAGAGGTTAACCGGTCAGAAGATTGGTCCAATTGTCCTTCCAAAAATAATTTTACCGACGTGGTATAATCGTATGCAATATGAAATCTTTCTGTTTTGCCTAAATATTGAAAAGCATGCATCTGGAGCCTTCGAAGATAATTTTTTGAACGAACATAGTCGTTTGCTTTAAGATAAGCTATAATTGATTCTGAAAGGTTGTTAATTTTGTTTACTTCATCTTCTTTACAATCATAAGTGGTGTAAGCGGCCTGGTATAAATATGCCGCATCTTGCTGGTTATTTATAGACTTAGCTTGATCTGCTTCAATGGTCAGCAAGTTTCGATAATAAACAGAGTTTTTAGAAATATTTTTTTTAATCCAACTCTTGTTTTTAGCTATTTCCTGAGTCGATTCGGTGAGCATTTCTTTTTTTGAATAAATAGCAGCTTTTAAATTTCCGGCATCTGCGTATCGTTCTTTGCGAATTTTTCTTTCTGCTTTTTGATTAAAGTACCATCGGTCTGTTGAGCCTTCATAGGGCAATCCCTTAGATTTTTTGGAGGGTATACTTTTGAGTCTCTTTTCATATTGGGTTTCTATTAGACTTAGGGCTTCATTATAAAATTCTTGCTTAAAAAGTAG
>JANYCO010000411.1 GCA_025360235.1 Cytophagales bacterium | reverse complement strand
CTCCAGGAGAAGAACTCCAGGTATAATTAAATGGAGCTGTACCCAATAAAACATTGCCTTTAATATCCAATTTTTTTCCATAACATAAAATGGTATCTGCAGGCAAACTAACAACAGGAATAGGAGTAACCGTTACATCTAACGTATCTGCATTTACACATGAAACGAATACAGAAGAAACTTTAACATAAACTTTAATGGTTCCGGCATTTGTAAGAGGGATGACACAATTACTATAATTCCCTCCCGTTTGGGGTCCATAAGGACAAATAAGCGTTCCTACTCCAGGGCTCACCAATCTGTAATATTGATATGAAATATTGGAAAAGCCAGGTAATGTTGTTGAACCTCCCGGCCGATTTTGAATTGTAATAGTAGTTCCCTGACATTGAGGTGATGATGGATCAGGACCTAAATCTGCTGGTATGGCTGGTAGTTCACTAAAGTATCCTGATTTAAGTGAATCTACCAAACAACCATGAACATCCCTGCCATATACATAAAGCACTGAATCATTCGGAGGGCCGGCAAAGCTCAATGGGAAACTCATTCCTGTTTGTCCTATTAATTTTATTGCAGTATTGGTAGTATAATCATACCATTGAAAGGAACCAAAAGGGTCACCTGTCGTACTAATTGTAAGTGGGGTTGTAACCAATGGACAGTAATTGCCTGTACTCGGTGACATAGAAGTAATACTTCCTGCAAATAAAGGAAAATAACTCAAATGAATAGTATCTGTATACTCAACCATCGAAATTGTATTCTTAAGATAAGCAACCCATACTCCGGTATCTTTTGTTATTACAGTATTTGTCAAATAATCAATACCAAGCGCAAGGTTTCTCCAACGGTAGGAAGGAGGACCTGGGATAGCCGCACCACAATTCGAAAAAGAAAGCGTAACGGTATCTTTTATAGAAGCAATATCAGATTGCGAAGTTAAATTTCTACAGATAGAATCTTTCTTACTTGTAGGCATTGCAGCACCATTAATTTTAATACAAGCTTTCTGAGCATAAGAAGCCGTAGCTAGTATGCTTAAAATTAAAAGAAAGGTTATTTTATAATACGACTTCATATCTGTATAGTTTAAATCTTATTATCTAATCAATACAATTCGTCCTTCTTTTTTGAAAGGACCTTTTGTTTGTTCGTCTTTTCCTTCGTAGGTAATAATGTAGGCATAAACACCCACCGGCATCAACTCTCCACGGTAAGTACCATCCCAATATTGGTTAGGGTCTTCAGTATAGAAAATTACCTCACCCCAACGGCTGTATACTGTAATCTTAAAGTGTGTATAGTATTTTCCTTTTATAGTAAAGAAATTATCTTCATCATAACCAGTGCCAGTACCGCCGCCGCCACCTGCTGTTCCGCCACCGGGATGGAAGGCTGTAGGTGGGAATATTCTTGGTACACAAATATCTTTTACGGTTATGGTATCTACATTTGTACAAACCAAAGCATTGTAGTGGTTATGAATTTTAACATAGGCTACAATTTCTTCGTCTGCCTGAGGATTGATCATATTATAGGTAATGATTGTATTTCTGCTTGTTGAAGTATTCAAAGCAGGATCTCCGCTACCCGATTTCCAATCATAGGTTACTCCTGTAAAGCCAAGAGCCCCTACAGAACCAGGTCCTGCATCAAGTGTTGTAGTTGGGATTTGTTCAAAACATTGTGATACAATATCCGGAGTAACTTTCGAAGCATATGGACGCATATTTACAACCACAGAGTCTTTTCCAACACACTGATCTATTGTAACGCGAATCATATATTTGTTTGTAGTCTTCGTGGTGAATAAATTATCTCTATCAAGTATTATTGTTGAATCACTCGTCGCATACCAGTTATAGACAGGCTTGAAGGCAGCAAGAGCAGGCAAGTTGCTTGGTGCTATATTCGCATTGAAATTAAGCGCAGTACCAGCACATTCCTGAGCAGAATCAATAACCACAGGTATTGGTCTTGGAATACTGATTACTTTCACACTGTCTACATTAGCACAAATAAATGGACTTGATACAAGCGTAAAGCTTGGAATAACATAATACGTTATTGTATCAGGTGTAAGCGGATTTACAATAGAAGTAGGAAGAGTTGCTACATTGGTTACACTATAAATAGGAGCAGTTGCCGGATTGTTCGTCAAACTCCATTGATAGGTAAATGGTGCTTTAGCATTTGGAAGTTCCGTTGCAGTGGCTGTGATAGAACTGTTTTTACAACCTGTATAATAATCCGGCACTTTTATTCTAGGAATATCCAATACATTGGTAGCCTGATTAGATACATCCGTACATGCACCCAAACTATATTTTACCTGATAAAGTCCTGGCTGAGTAATTCTAACGGAATCA
>JANYCO010000348.1 GCA_025360235.1 Cytophagales bacterium | reverse complement strand
AAGCGGCAAAAAAAGTACCGGAACGCGCATGGTTTATATTTTTTGCACTCAACGTTATCTGAACAATATATTGATCCGTTGTCCAATACCAAATCCCTAAAATCAATGTCCCAAACACCATTCCCGTCCAGGGAAACTCAGGATGGTTCATAGGTTTAAATATTTGAAAATAATCTACAGGTACTTTGGCTTTAAGTCCTGCGACCCCTCCAACTTCGTCCATACCATAATAAACTAAAAGTCCGGAACCAATAATCAGGAAAATTGCCTGCATGACCTGTGCCATGAAAATTCCCCGCGAACCTCCCAACAAAGTATAAATACCAGTCGTTAACACCAAGACTAGTGCTGAAGTATAGATATCCCAACCCATAACGTGTTTGAGCACAATTCCACCTGCAAGCAACGTCACAGAAACCTTGGTAAGAATATAAGCTGCAATGGAAACTGTAGAAAGATACCAACGACATTTTTCATTGTAACGCTTCTCTAAAAATTCCGGCATTGTAAATACTCCCGTTTTTAAATAGAAAGGCGTAAACAACCAGCCTAGTATGACCAACACTACGCAAGCGGACAATACAAAATTGCTCACTGCAAGACCAGAAGAAAACCCTGTACTCGCAAGTCCAACATGTGCACAAGAAATATCTGTAGCAAAAAGTGCTGCGCCAATAGCAAACCAGGGAATACTTCGATCGGCCAAAAAATACTGAGTGATATTAGAAGCTTTTCTTGAATAATAAATTACCAACCCAAAGACGAGTGCAAGATATCCTGATAGAATTATAAGATCTGTACTATTAAAAATCATTTGCTTGGGTCAAAAAGACTGACCCTTCTAATTGGTTTACTAACTTCTAAAGATACAAAAAAATAACTTTCCCAATATTCAAAAGAAATATATGTATAGAAGAAAGAGGATTAACTCCAAAAATAAGATCAACTAATTGGATTAAGTTAGACTAATCTTCAATAGTTCCCTTTAATTAACAATAGTGTATGAGGATTGTACAATCTTTTGAGCATCTTCGTGTAATTTGCATCCTATTGATTATACAAGTATCTTAGAGTTCACTCATTCCATTCCCAATAATGAAAAATATAATTGTTTTAATCATCACTTTTGCTCTGGCCTTCAACAGCAACGCTCAAACGCTCGAAGAATTAATAAAACAAGGAGATTCTTACTACTATAGTGGAGCAAATAGAGAAGCCATACTTAGTTACGAAAAAGCAATTGAGAAAAAAAGTAATATAAAAGACACTACTCTAATACGAATCCTAAATCAATTAGGCTTAGCTTATGAAAACGAGGGTAACTACAGCAAACCTGAACCTCTGTTCCTTGAAGCAATAGCTGTTGCCGGAAAAGCTTTTGGAAAATACCATCAAGACTATCAGATTTCCTCTGGCAATCTGGCAGACTTGTATTATGCGCAAGGCTTATACAGCAAGGCCGAGCCGCTGTATATAGAGGTAAAAAATATTGATGAAAAAACAGGTGGAAAAGAAACGGAAAATTATGCCTACTCTTGCAATTGTTTGGCCAATTTATATTACAACGAAGGACAATATAATAAGGCTGAACCTTTGTTTAAAGAAATTAAAAATATTTATGCCAAACTTTTCGGAAAAGACAATCCTAATTATGCAAGTTCATGCAACAATTTAGCCAGCCTATATAAAAGTCAAGGCTTATACAGCAAAGCAGAATCACTATATCTTGAATCGAAATCTGTTTATGAAAAGGTATTGGGAAAAGATAATCCAGATTATGCAATGGCTTGCAATAATTTAGCTATTCTTTATTCCGATCAAGGCTTGTATAATAAAGCGGAGAAATCCTGCTTGGAAGCTAATGCCATTCTTAAAAAAATTCTTGGTACACAACATCCTGACTATGCAAATTCTTGTAATAGTTTAGCAAATCTATATTTAGATCAAGGCCTCTATAGCAAAGCAGAACCTCTATATATAGAAGCTAAAAATATAAGAGAACAGATTTTAGGAAAAGAACATCCCGATTATGCTGGTTCCTGCAACAATCTTGCGATTTTATATAATAACCAAAGTCTCTACAGTAAAGCTGAACCCTTATATATAGAAGCGTTGAACCTTCGTTTAAAAATTTTTGGGAAAGAGAACAAAGATTATGCAAGCTCTTGTAATAACCTTGCAAGTCTTTATGATGA
>JANYCO010000312.1 GCA_025360235.1 Cytophagales bacterium | reverse complement strand
TGCCGATTACCGATATAAGTACCCAAAAGTGGGAGAGGAAAATTCAACCGTAAAAATCTTGTGTGCTTTAGTGGATGAAAACAAAAGCATTGAAATTGACGCTTCTGTTGCAGGGGAAAGAGAATACTTCCCACGCCTTCGCTGGACGGGCAATGCGGATGTGCTTAGTTATTATCGTATGAACCGCCTTCAGAATAATTTGGAAGTTGTGCATTATGATGTGGTAAAAAAAGCCACCACTATTCCTTATAAAGAAACAGGCAAGGCTTACGTAGAAATAAACGACAATCACTTTTATTCTTCCGTTTCGGAAGATTTCGTCTTCACCAGTGAGACTAGTGGGTTCAGGCATGTGTACTATTATTCCAAAAAATCAAATACGGTAATGCCATTAACAAAAGGGGAATTTGAGGTAACGGAAGTTTTAGGGGTAGACGAAAAAAATAAACTGGTCTATTTTATTTCCCAGGAAGATTCTCCAATGGAAAAGCAGTTGTATTCGGTTGATTTTTCAGGAAAGAAAAAAAAGAAACTAACAACCTTAAAAGGCGTTCACAGCATCTCCTTCTCTCCAAAGTTTGACTATTACATCGATATCTATTCTAATGCAAACACTCCCTCAACTGTAGAATTAATCGAGGCATCGACGGGAAAACAAATCCGCTCTTTAATGCAAAACAAAGAGTTAATAGTTAAGCTGGAAAGTATGCAGCGAAGTAAAATAAATTTTCTAAAATTTACTACCACTGAAAATGTTTCGCTTAATGCCTGGATGATTATGCCTGCAGACTATGAAGAGACAAAAAAGTATCCCGTGATTGTTACGATATACGGTGGTCCTGGTTCTCAGGAAGTAACAGACAGCTGGCATGGAGCAAACTATTTTTGGTATCAACTGCTGTCACAAAAGGGGTATATTATATTTTGTGTAGACGGTAGGGGTACAGGAGGTCGCGGAGCGGTTTTCAAGAAACAAACGCAATTAAATCTCGGAAAATACGAAACAGAAGATTTAATAGAAGCGGCTAAATATTTACAAACACAAAAATATGTAGACCCTACCCGAATAGGTATTTTTGGCTGGAGTTTTGGCGGGTATCTTTCGTCTTTGGCTATTACCAAAGGAGCGGACTATTATAAGGCAGCCATCGCAGTGGCACCTGTTACGAACTGGCGCTACTATGATAATATTTATACAGAAAGGTATATGGGTCTCCCTAATGAAAACGCTAAAGGTTACGATGAAAATGCACCCGCCTATTTTGCAAAATTATTGAAGGGGAAATACCTGCTCATTCACGGTACTGCTGATGACAATGTGCATATCCAGAATTCCATAGAGATGCAACGAGCGCTAATTAATGCCAATAAGCAATTTGATATGTTCTACTATCCCGACAGAAATCACGGGATATATGGTGGCAATACGCGTTACCACTTATATAAAATGATGACGGATTTTATTCTGAAGAATTTATAAGAAGTAATTAAACAGATTAGGATCTTTATTGATAGAAATATAATCTACTTTCTTTAGCATCATTCTTTCCATCAAAGGCTCATAATCTTCTTTGTGTTTTAGTTCAATCCCCACAAATGCAGGACCGTATTCTTTTGCTGTTTTTTTGGTGTATTCAAATTGAGTAATATCCGCGTTTGGTCCCAATACCTCATCCAGAAATTCACGAAGCGCTCCGGCTCTTTGAGGGAAGCTTATAATGAAATAATGTTTTACACCTTCGTATAATAAAGACCGGTTGCGGATCTCGTCCATACGGCCAAGGTCGTTGTTGCTGCCACTAACAATGCAAACAATATTTTTACCTTGTATTTTTTCCTTGTAAAAATCAAGCGCTGAAATACTCAAGGCTCCTGCAGGTTCTACTACTATAGCTTCTTCGTTGTATAAGCGTATAATAGTAGAACATATTTTTCCTTCCGGAACAAGAATAATATCGTCGATCGAATCTTTGCAAATCTCAAAATTTCGATCCCCAACTCTTTTTACTGCAGCCCCATCAACAAATTTATCAATATAATCCAGGGTGATGTTTTGCTGATGTTCAATCGAATTTTTCATAGAAGGTGCCCCTTCTGGTTCTACACCTATTATTTTTGTTTCGGGACTAATTACTCTGAAATAAGAAATTATGCCGGAGATAAGTCCACCACCACCAATTGGTACAAAAACGTAATCGATTTTTTCTTTCAAATCATCCAGAATCTCTAAAGCCACTGTCGCTTGTCCTTCGATGATTTTTTCATGGTCAAAGGGGATTGAAATGGTTATCATCGTCTGTCGCTTGGCTGGTTTGCGCGACCGTGTTTGGATATTTCATAGTAGGACATTGGTGGATGCACGTGGATATCAGGTTGGATGAGTTTAAACAAACGACCATACCTCACTCAGCAACAAGCAATCTTCCTTCGTCACCTTATTAGACACCGTGGGTGTCCAT
>JANYCO010000309.1 GCA_025360235.1 Cytophagales bacterium | reverse complement strand
TGAGGTGCTTAGCGTTTACAGAAGAATTCAAATAAATGGATTGGACTGGGTAATTATTTCAGAAATAGATTTCGACGAAGCTATGAAACCGGTAAAACTTATCCGGAATTATATTATTGCCGTTTTATTTTTGATATCACTAGTCACTATATTAATAAGTATTTATTTTTCAAAACGAATCTCTGAACCAATTTTAAATCTAGAAAAACATATTCATACTTTATCTCTTGGAGGAATTCCTTCCGTAGAGGACGATGAAGAAGATTTCATGGAAATAAACCGGATGATTACCTCCGTAAGGAAGCTGTCTCAAAATATTGCTTCCACTTCTGATTTTGCAGCAAAAATTGGAATTGGAAAATACGAGGCTATATATAGTCCCCTTAGTGATGAAGACATTTTAGGTGAAGCGCTTTTAAAAATGCGCAATAGTCTTAAAGAATTAACAGAAAAAGAAATTTCGTTGATTCGACAACGTTCTGCGGCATTAATTGAAGGACAAGAAAAAGAAAGGGAGCGCCTTGCAAGAGAACTCCATGACAGCGTAGGGCAAATGCTTACCGTAGTTAGGTTTCAATTTGAAGCATTAAACATAGACGATGTTAAAAAATCAGAAATGAAAAAAATGATCGACGAAGCCATTTCTGAAATTCGTAAAATATCACACAATGCAATGCCTTCGGGACTTTTAGATCTTGGGCTTGAACCTGCTTTACAAAGTTTGTGCAACAAAATGTCTGTCCCGGAAAAAATATCGATTGAGTTAGACTATTTAAGAGAAAATAAAGAGCTGGTTTTAAATTTTGATACCAGAGTTTGCCTCTACCGGATTGGACAGGAATGTCTTAATAACATTCTTAAACACTCTAATGCCAGCAAAGCACTAGTAGTTGTCAATGAATCACTGGTATCTATTGAAATGATAATTTCTGATAATGGAAAGGGATTTGATGTATTGTTATCTGGAAATGGTAATGGGTTTAAAAACATTACTCAGAGAGCCGAAATACTGGAAGGAAAAGTGACCATTATTTCAGAAGAATTTAAAGGAACAAAGATCAGAATTTTACTACCTTTATAGTTGATGAGTGAAACAAAAATAATAATTGCCGACGATCATGCCCTTATCAGAAATGGCATTAAAACTATGCTTTCCCGAAATGAAGATTATAAAATTGTGGGTGAGGCTGAAAATGGAAAACAACTATTAGAACTTGCTTCTGAATTCCTTCCGGAAGTTGTTCTGGCAGATATTAGTATGCCCATACTTAATGGTTTTGAAGCGCTTTCTGAATTAAAAAAAATGCTTCCTGATGTAAAAATTATTCTCCTGACTATGCATGAAGAACCGGAATACATTATTAAAGCAGCCAAGTCAGGCGCTAATGGTTATCTTCTTAAAAATGTAGATTACGAGGAGCTTCACCGGGCTATTCAAATGGTTTTAACTGGACAGAAATATTTTAATCAGCAGGTTTCTTCTATTCTAATGGAAGAGTTGCATCGTAAATCCGATACCGACCAGCTTCAGGGAAAACTTACTGAACGCGAATCTGACATTTTAAAAGAGATCGTCAATGGATTAAGTTCAAAGGAAATTGGGGACAAACTTTTTATAAGTTCCCGAACTGTAGACACCCACAGAAATAATTTAATGAAAAAACTCGATGTCCATAATACCGCAGAACTGGTAAAACTGGCGATGGAGAAAGGTTTAATCTAACACCTACGCAATTCTACGTAGATCAAATTACGTTTAAGACCGCACTATTTTTACGCTTCTTACCGTATTCTATTCCCTATTATTTGAGGCTAATTTTATATCATAAGAAAAGCACAAAAAAATTAACCTTTAAATAATAGTCATATGAAAAAGTCAATAGTAAGATCAGTAGCTGTAGTCAGTTCCCTGATCATGTTAGCCGGAAATGTTTTTGCTGTATCACCAAAAGACGACAACAAAAAAACGAAAAAAGAAAACGTAAAAACAAATGCAAGTGTAGAGCCTAATGGGAATTACAAACACATTATGCCCTCTTCACCTGGTAACAAGTTAAAATATTCTTTTACAAAACCTGAAAAAGATAAAATTAACGGAAACTACAAACAACAAAACAGGGAAAAAGGAAATGTGAAATTTAAAGATCATTTCATTAACATCGAAAAAACAAACCACAGCAGTTATAAACACCAACAAGGTTTGTAATCGAAAATGTTTAACAAAAAAGGAGTCCAATAATTATTGGACTCCTTTTTTTATGACTTTGGTGTTGTTTATTCTTTTATAAATTTTCGAGTTGTTACATTATCACCACTGATCACCTGAATCACATAAGTTCCTGAAGGAAAAGAAGCACAATCGACAGATAAAATATCATTAGAATTCCATTGTCCGAAAGATTCTCCGAGCATATTATGAATACTAATAGAGCTCTCTCCTGTATTTTTGGTATCGATAGTAAGTTTGTTTTTAACAGGATTAGGAAACAGCTCAAGTCGAATACTTGATTTGGCCAAAACTCCTGTAGGTATTGTTACTGACTGATTGGTTGGAATCTGAATCAGTGTTACAGACAATTTGGGGGCACTAAAAGAAATTTGATTTCCCCCTGTAATCGTAAATGTCTTTGACTGAAGGGAATTATTTGATTTTGAAACAAATGTTTCAGTAGATGGTAAATTTGCCAATTGATATCCATTAACCAATGTAGCAGACGGGATAAAGTTTTGAATTGAAATCGCTGCAGTACGAGCATTAACCCTGTCACGATTTACAACAACAATCATTAAAGAATCTCCATCACTTGAAAGTGATGAGTAGGCGGACATAGTAGTCTCATTAGACGAACTTGCTAAAGTAGAAAACTGTCCAAAATTATTACTGAACAAATTCATCACTTCCCATTGCCCGGCATACCAGTCCCAGGGAGTAAAGTATTCAACTCCATTATTAGCAAATACTCCTAAATGTGATGCGTACCAACATGCTACCACGTTTGCATTTGAACCATCTATAGAACCATATTCTGACAAAGCAAAAGTTACTCCATGGTTCGCGCCTTTGTATTTGGTAAGCCATTGGTTACAACGTTCGAATACAAATTCTTTGGTAATCGTATTGTCCCAATTTCCAGAACCTGTCACCTTAACACCATTTGCAGCCGAATAATCCCATTGTTTATCGAACCAGATATGATGCAATTGTAAAGTAAGATTGGGATTACCAGCTGTTGAAGGATAAAAATGCAAATCAATCACATCAAGAAGTCTTACTCCGGAAGCTTGTTCTTCTTCGGCAATTCTTTTTATAAAATACTCAAGCCAGCAATAATCCTTGCCATCTACAGCATAATGAACTTTGTTGTCGTTCCAGGTATACCACTGCCATTCATTTGGAGAAACAGGTCCGGTAAGCTTAATGTTAGGATATTTCTGGCGGGCTGCTTTTGCGACTGCAAAATATTTTTGCATGTATATTTCCGCTGTTATAGCAGAACTGGCAATATCATCATGAGTACTCTGCCAGATTTCCGGTTCATTGTCCATGTTCCAATACTTAAATCTGGTTTGGTCCATCGATAAAGTAGTAAACCAGTTATTTAAAATTCCAACTGTAGAATCTGCTGTCCAGTTTTCAAGATATAAGTTAGGGTTTCCTAAAGTTCCATTTCCCCCGTAGGCAACTGGTCCCCCTCCTCCAGCCCAGTTTTTATCCATATTGATATTTCCGTTTGCCAGATTATAGGTGAAGTCATTGAAATTATTGTTTTTGTTTGAGGCCACTTTTCCAAGCAACTGAAAGGCATAAAGTCCTTGGGTACCAGAAGTATTATTGAGCAAAGAATTAGCACTGTAATCCCAGTCGTGCATGTACACATTGTTATACCAGTCAGGATGACTACATAGTTTTAACCGCCAATTGTATTTAGTGGAATTATTCCCTCCACTTTCTCTAAACATTCTCAAGTTGGCATCTTTGTATATTGTCCAATCGGCAGCTGAAACTGGTTTTGCAGGATCATCCGAGAGGCTGTTGTTTCTGCCATAAATACAGGGAGAAATTGGGTTGATATTTTGAACAGCATCTACCGTTAAATTTATTGGTTGTGCCGCTAAATAAGAATAGTAGGAAAAGGAAATAAGAAGTAACAGACGTAATGTATAAGACATACGATTTTAACGTAGAGTAGAAGTTAAAGATACAATTTAATGTAGAAAAAATTATAATTATTTAAAAAATAATGTATTGAATACACTTTAACTATCGAAACAATCCTTTTGCATATGCCATGTTCACAATATCCATCGTATTTTTTACTTCCATTTTCTGCAAAATATTCTTACGATGTGTTTTAACTGTGTGCTCACTAAGGTGCAATTTTTCAGCTATTTTAGGTGTAGAATTTCCTTCACACAGGAGTTTTAATATTTGCATTTCTCTACTGGAAAGAAGCGCCAGATCTCTTGTCTGGTAGGCAGCAGAATAGATCGTTTCATATACTCCATCTGCATTTTTTTGTGCAATGTTAAAATTGATCAGGTCATCTTTTTTCGATTCGTTTATATCGGAGATATAAAACAGATCAAGTATTGGGTAACCGTTACTGTCCACTTTAATTATAGTAAATTGATGTAAACACCAGATCGATTTACCGGATTTGCAATTCACCAAGTATTCGTATGAAAAACGAAGGTTTTTTACTCCACCATTTGCTGAATGTTTTACACAATGCTCCATATAAATCGGAAAAATATTTGTAGCTATTATATCGGCATGTACTTTATTTAAAGTTGAATATTTAAAACTCAATCCTCCTTTAAAATATTCTTCCAATTTGAAACCAAAAAAATCTTCTATGTTTTTGCTCAAATATTCGTACCCAAATGTGTCAAAATTAAATACTCCAACAACTATTGGACTTAATTCAATCAATTGAATAAAGTCAGGGTTGTTAAATATTTCAAACTTATTATTATTCAATTGGTTAGTTATTTGAGCTATGGCAACGAGTAATTATATTGTAATAATAACAAATATTATCCATTTAATACAACTTCTGTTAAATAAATACCTATAAAGAGCGATTGATGGAAATTTATTTAGCTAGTAGATTTGCTAATGACGAATAGCTGTGATTCAGTGATGCTCGTAAGTATTTGTCACCTTCCGGAACCTCAATAAGTGTGTGTATGTACCAACCTGAAAAGACATCCCATCAGTACATACACACATTTTTTATTTTATTTCAATCATTGCTGTTTTCAATTTCTCCTTCAACCCATCAGATGCAGCAGCAAGCGGCAAGCGAACATGCGTACCACATATTCCCAGTAATGACAAAACTTGTTTAATACCTACAGGGTTGCCTTCTTCGTATAAGAAAGGATTGATGTCTATAAACATTTTAAGAACCTCTGTTGCGCCTTTAAAATCATTATTAAGAGCAAGTTTAAGCATCTTTGAGAACTGGGCTGGGTAAGCGTTTGCTACCACCGACATCACTCCCTGCGCCCCAATAGCGATCATAGGAAC
>JANYCO010000301.1 GCA_025360235.1 Cytophagales bacterium | reverse complement strand
CTATTACAGAAAGAGACGCTGATTTTTACAGGAAAAATAATTATAAAGGGAAATTAAAAACAGTATCTGCCGGTGTAGATCTTGAATTGTATCCGATTGAAAATATTGTTAATCCAAAGTTAAGTTTAAGTTTTTTAGGCAGCATGGAATGGATGCCTAACATACAAGGGATTGAATGGTACTTAGAAGAAATATGGCCAACCTTAAGAAATAGGTTTCCTGAATTAACCTTACATATTGCAGGGAAAAATATGTCGGAGGAGATGAAGAACCGTAAAGTGGACGGTGTATTTTTTTATGGAATGGTAAAAGATGCAAAGGACTTTCTATTGCAGCATAACATTATGATTGTACCACTTTTGTCAGGAGGTGGCATGCGACTAAAGATTGTAGAGGCGATGGCACTGGGACGTTGTGTAATTTCTACTCCGATTGGTGCTGAAGGAATTGATGCCATAAATAATTCTGAAATTGTACTAGCCTCAACTCCAGGTGAATTTATAAATAGAACAGAAGCGTTGATAAAGAATGAAATAAACAGTAAAGCGATAGGAGAGAATGCTCAAAAGTTGGCCAGAGAAAAATACTCCTGGGAAAAATTAGTTAAGGAAATGGAAATTTTTTATCTTGAACTGATATGAAAATACTGATAGCGCTTTCACGTTTTCCATTTCCTATAGAAAAAGGAGATAAGTTGCGTGCCTACTATCAACTCAGAGAACTGAGCAGGAACAATGAACTATATGTAGTTTGCCTGACAGATAAAATGCCTTCGGAGGAAGAGTTGTACGAGGTAAAAAAACATTGTAAGCAACTTGAAATTGTTCAGTTAAGTTTTTTTAGTCGTTTAATAAATCTCTTAAAGGCAATTTTTAGTAGTGATCCTTTTCAGGTACATTATTTCGAATCTTCCAAAATGAAAGATACTATTGCTTATCTGATCAGCACTAATAATATTGATATTTGTTATGTGCAATTGTTGAGAATTTTCAAAAACATACCCTTCGAACTCCCTACCAAATATTACCTTGATTACATGGATGCTTTTTCAGAGGGTATGAAAAAGCGTATACAATTTTCTCTTTGGTATGAAAAATTTATTGTTGGTATTGAAGCGAAAAGACTTAGGATATTTGAAGAAAAAATAGCCTCTTTTTTTGATGGACATTCCATGATAAGTCAATCCGATACGGATACTTTTTCGGAAAAATTAAAAGAGAAATTGGATATTATTCCAAATGGAGTAAGCGAAGATTTTTTTGTAACAAAAACTCCTGAGATACCAAAAGAGTACGATCTCATATTTACAGGTAACATGGGATATCATCCCAATATTCAAGCATGCAAGTACCTTGTTCAGGAAATTCTCCCAGCCCTAAAATTAAAAGGAGTACAAGTGAAAATCTGTTTAGCTGGGATAGATCCTACACCAGAGGTAATGGCTTTAAAAAATGATAACGTCACCGTTACGGGTTATGTAAAGGATATGAAAGACTATCTTGTCCGTTCAAAAATATTTGTAGCTCCTTTGTTTTCAGGTTCTGGTCTGCAGAATAAGCTTCTGGAGGCCATGGCAGCTGGGCTTCCTGTAATTACAACTTCTTTGACCAATAAAGCGTTAAAAGCAAAAGACAAAAAAGAAATAATAATTTGTAACGAAAGTATTAAATTTGCAGAACAGATAATTTTTCTCTTAAACCATCCCGCCGAAGCAAGTGAAATTGCAAGATTGGGGAGGTTGTTTGTGAGGGAAAACTATAACTGGCGGGCGTGTAATACACTGCTTGAAAAAAGTTTTAAAAATATAGTGGGGTAACGAATTATGCTTGATACGATCGAGGAAGCAATCGGGGAAATTAAAAAAGGGAAAGTCATTATTGTAGTGGACGACGAAGACCGCGAAAATGAGGGTGATTTTTTATGTGCTGCAGATTGTATTACTCCGGAGATTATTAATTTCATGTCAAAAGAAGGACGAGGTTTGATTTGCACTCCTCTTGTAGAAGAGCGTTGTGAAGAACTTGGATTGGACTTAATGGTAGGTAAAAATACTGCTACACACGAAACCGCATTTACGGTTTCCATAGATCTTTTAGGACATGGTTGCACAACCGGGATATCTGCATCTGATCGTTCAAAAACTATCAGAGCATTACTAGACCCTTCTATCAAAGCAGAAAATTTTGGAAGACCAGGTCATATTTTTCCTTTAAAAGCAAAAAAAGAAGGAGTGCTTCGTAGAGCAGGGCATACAGAAGCGGCTATTGACTTTGCAAAGTTGGCTGGATTTAATCCGGCAGGCGTTATTGTGGAGATCATGAACGAAGAAGGAGAAATGGCAAGACTACCTGAATTAAGAATAATTGCAGATAAACTTAAGCTTAAACTGGTTTCCATAAAAGATTTGATCGCTTATCGTTTAAAAACGGAAAGCCTTATTCAGCGAGAGATTGGCGTGCAAATGCCTACTCAATTCGGAGACTTTGATATGATCGCTTTTCGTCAAATAGATACAGGTGATATTCATCTTGCTTTAATAAAAGGCGAATGGAAAGCAGACGAACCAGTAATGGTGCGTGTGCACTCTTCGTGTATGACTGGAGATATTTTTGGCTCTTGTCGTTGTGATTGCGGGCCTCAGTTACAAAAGGCAATGGAGCTCGTTAACAAAGAGGGCAAAGGGGTGATTCTGTATATGAATCAGGAAGGACGCGGTATAGGATTGCTTAATAAATTAAAAACCTACAAAC
>JANYCO010000279.1 GCA_025360235.1 Cytophagales bacterium | reverse complement strand
ATAAGTATGGTTACCGATTATACTGTTTGGTGGGAAGATCGTGTAATAGTAGTTGGTAAAAAAGGATTTTTTATTTTAAAATTACAGTTCTAATTTACTTCCAACTTATACAAGTTCATGAAACTTTTCTTTCCGAAAACTCCTTTTTTACCAACTACTATTACACGATCTTCCCACCAAACAGTATAATCGGTAACCATACTTATACCTTCATCATTGGGTGCTTTTAAGTCTTTCGTTTTATTGCCGGTCAACTCGTCCCATTCTACATAGTTAATAATATTATATATTCCAGAACTGTTCTCATAAGAAGGGTAGAACATTCTCAACCTACCATCATCCGTAATATTATAAGCAAAAGAAGAACCTGTTATTCCGGTTAGCACATCATTAACCTGAGATTTCTGATAAAAATTTTCCCAAAGAAGTTCGTCATCTTTGTTGAAAGAAAACAAGAGTACGCCTTCGGTATTTACCTTAACTGTTTTTTCCGTCCAATTTTTGGGATTATTTACATTAAGATTATTATAGTTATACCCTATTCCGGTAATCTCTCTTTTTTCAAGAACCATAATTATCTTTTCATATTCATTTACATGAAAATTTACAATTTCATAATTCAACCAGCTTTCTTTACCCATCAAATTTTTATTTGAAGACCTCATAATATCAACAGTTTGTTGAAGGCCGTCAGATATATCATGAAAATTAAGCCTCTCTACAGTATTTTGTTTAAAGTCAAATTTTGCATACATCACTCCTGCCAATTTTCCAGAGCTGGTATTAATGCAAGAAATATATACTTCTGCATTAGAAAATACCTGCAGATTGAGAGAAGAGCGATTTGTACTTGCATTTTGAATATCGAGAAGTTTATTCACCTTTGTGCTAATATTGTACTGAATTACTACTATGCGTCCGGTACGTTCGGAGTTTAAAATAAACATGTCTCCTGTATTATTAGGGTAAATACCATAATTAATAAACCCATTATCAATAGGTACAACACCCTGCTGCAACTCTTTCAAATTTTTGTCGAACAACCGTATTTCTGCCTGAAGGTTTTTCTGAGCATAATCAAAAATATAAATCAATATTTTACTTTTATCAGGAGAATATTTAATCTGATACTGATATTCAAAATTAGTTGTAAAATTTTTCGCAAGAGAAGAGCATACTTCATTATCAAAAGTAGTTTTCACTGCTCCTTTACCTTGTATTTCCAACCAATCACCTACAACATGTTCGTGTAAAATTTTCTGCGACTTTTTGACTCCAGAAGTTACATCAAAAACATAAGAGATAAGTTTTGATTTTTTTTGAGCTTCGTCATGAATTACAGAAAAAAGGATTAGATCCGTACCATTGAAAAATAGTTCCTTAAAATCTTCTTCATGGGGACAGACAAGTGGGGTTTTAAACTTTGATACTAAATCTTTATCGTATTTCTCCATTTGGTAGGCAGATTCCCCATGCAAATGGCCTTTTACTTTAGAAAGAAGTATAAATTCATCTGCATTAAGCTTTAATGTTATTTTCCTTCCATCAGGATCCGTAAAGGGTGAAGCGGTAGAAAAAGGCAATGCAGTTTTTAATACTTGTGAAAATGCTCCAAGATTTAAAAATAATAATATCAAAAAAGTCCAACGTCTCATCGTACCAATGTATTTCCTTCATTAGTTAACGTAATCTCTTAAAATTAGTTTTGTCTTTTTTTCAACAAATCTACAATAGCCTCATAAATAAAATTTAGCTCCTTTTCCTCAATAATATAGGGGGGAATAATATAAATTACGTTTCCCAAAGGACGCATTAAAATATTCCTATTCAGAAAAAAATCATATAACTCATCCCGAATAGAATTTGTGTATCCAGTATCTACAAAGGTTTCAATTTCAATAGAAAGAATGGTTCCTAAAACCGATATTTTTCTTATAGCCTTTGACGCCTTTATCTTGTCTTTAAACGCCTTATGTTCTTTATTTAGGAATTCAATCTTTTTCTTACATCCCTCATTCAAAAGCAAATCTAAACTTGCATTTGATACTGCACAAGCAAGAGGATTTCCTGTAAATGAATGACCGTGAAAGAAGGTTTTGCTAGTCTCCGGATTTAAAAATGCCGCCTCAATTTTCGCATTGCATGCTGTAACCCCCAGTGGCATTGTTCCTCCTGTAATCCCTTTCGAGAGACAAATAATATCAGGCTTTGTAGTCATATATTCCGAAGCAAATAACTTTCCTGTACGTCCAAAACCAGTCATTACCTCATCGGCTATGCATAAAACATTATTTCTTTTTGCAATTACAAGCAATTTTTCAAGTACTTCGGCTGAATAAATGCGCATGCCTGCCGCCCCTTGAATAAGAGGTTCGTAAATAAATGCCGTAACGGTGGTAGCCAACAACTTTTCCTCAAAAATCTTTAAGCAATACTCCTCCTGGCCTTCTTCCGGAAAAGGAATATGATCTACTTCAAATAAATACTTATTGAAATGGTTCGTAAAAATACCCCGTTCGCTTACCGCCATCGCGCCAAAAGTATCTCCGTGAAATGCACCTTCTAATGCTATTACCTTTCCTGGTTCTTTGCCAATATTATTGCTATACTGAATCACCATTTTCAAGGCTACTTCTACTGCTGTACTCCCATTATCGGAAAAGAAAATTTTCTTTTGATCACCTGGCAAAATCTCCAGCAACCTTTCTGCCAAACGAATTGCGGGTTCATGTGTGAAGCCTGCAAAAATTACATGTTCCAAAACAGAAGCCTGTTCGGATAATTTCTGAATAATATACGGATGAGCATGACCATGGAGGTTTACCCACCAGGAAGATATTGCGTCGATAATTTTTCTTCCGTCATTTGTATTCAAAAATACTCCATTAGCAGAAGTAATAACAATATTATCTTGCTTCCCTACTAGAGAACTGTATGGATGCCAAATGTATTCTTTGTCTTTAGAAGCTAGATTATTATTCATCCCAGTTTTCGAAAAGTTTTATCGCGTATTGGGTTACAATTTCCTGATTAATATTATTTTCGGGCAATATACGAAGGAGACATTTATATCCTGAACTAATCAGTATAATTTCTTCCGATTCCTTATTAGGTTTCCCATTAAAAATAATACCTTTTACTTTTAAATTTCTCCGTTTAAGTTCCTGAACAGTAAGTAAGGTATGATTAATACAACCCAGATAATTATTATACACCAACACTATTTCAGCATCAAATTTTGCAGCAATATCAATCACAAACTCTTTTTCATTAAGAGGCACGAGCACTCCCCCTGCCCCTTCTATGATAATATGGTTCCCTCCATTTAGAGGGATATGAATTTTATTCAGATCAATCCTCACACCTTCAGCTTTAGCTGCAGCATGAGGAGCAATAGGAGCAGTAAGCAGGTAAGATTCTTCGTAACAAAAGGAATGTCCGTTATTGATAAGTTTCATTACCGTTTCTACATCTCTGTTTTCCCTTCCTGCCTGAATAGGTTTCCAGTAATCTGCCTGCAATGCTTCTGTGAGAATAGCACTAACAAGTGTTTTGCCTGAATCTGTACCGATGGCCGTTACAAAATAATTCATAAAAATTCATTTAACGATTGGTACAACAATTCCATTTCTTCTTTTGTATTAAATACATGCAAACAAATTCTTAAACGTTCCTCTCCCTCTTTTACTGTGGGAGAAAGGATAGGACGTATATCTAGTTTTTTAGACTGAAGATTTGCTGCCAGCTTTTTCACTTCGGTATTTCCTGAAACTTTAATTACTTGTATCGGACTATTACTTTCAACATAACGACCTTCATTGATAATTTTCTCAGGTAAATTATTTCTAAAATCTACAATCTTCTCAGAAAGATTCTTCGCCAGTTCCGGTTTCTCTTTCAAATAATCAAAAGCACATTTCACTGAAACAATACTATGAACAGGCAGTGCCGTAGTATATATAAAAGGTCTTGCAAAATTAACCAGATAATCTATCAAAATTTTCGATCCTGCCACACAGGCTCCATGTATTCCCATCCCTTTACCAAAGGTATATATTCTTGCAAAAATCTTTTGTTCAATACCCAATGCACATGCCAAACCATTTCCATTTTCTCCAAAAGTACCTGTACTGTGTGCTTCATCTAAAATGAGATGTGCTCCATATTTTTCACACAAAATAACCATCTCTTTTAATGGTGCGGTATCTCCATCCATTGAATAAATAGATTCTGCCACCACAAACAAATCTCCTTTTCCTTTTTTTAATTTCAATTCAAGATCTTCCAAATCATTGTGCTTAAAAGGAAAACGATTAGCAAAGCTAAGCCTGTAGCCCTCTTTAAGACTGGCATGAATAAGTTCATCGTAAATAATTGTATCTCCTTTTTGAGGAATTGCGGAAAGAATAGAGATATTTGCATTATAGCCAGAGTTCATCAACAAGGTTTTCTCAGCTCTAAAAAGACCCGCTAGCTCTTCTTCTACTTTAAGCACATACTCAGAATTTCCAGATAATAATCTTGAACCAGTTGAGCCATTAAAATTACCCTTTTGTTTTTCATATTCAACCCCAATTTTTTCTGAAAGTTCTTTACTTCTCGCTAACCCCAAATAATCGTTGGAGAAAAAATCCACCATACCCTTACTAACAGTAAGTTTCCGAAGACTATTATTCTCTGCACGTTCGAGGAGTTTTTGTTGTAACTTAGGAAAAAGCATTTTATTGGTTAATTGTTAATGGTTAATTGTTAATTGTTAATGATAAATGGTTAATGACAAATAGCTAACATTAACCATTTATCATTAACAATTAACCATTATGGAACAGGGTCATACCCACTTCCTCCCCATGGGTGGCAACTTGAAATTCTTTTTATTCCCAACCAGACCCCTTTAAAAGGTCCATGTTTATGAATAGCCTGGGCTGTATATTCTGAACAAGTTGGAGTATACCGACAAGCACCCGGAAGAAGTGGTGATATTGTATACTGATATAGTCGCACCGGAAGGAGGAAAATAAAACTCAGTATCGCTTTCAGAATATTCATGGCTACTAAAGTAACAAAAATAAAATTTGTATTTCAGAAGTATTTTAGTGATTTTTAATGTTCGTAACCCTTAAACAATTAAACATGTATAATTTAAAACGTTTTTTAACGATTTTTCTCCTGTTAAATCTCTTTATTAACCTTAGCACCAGTGCAGACGAAGGGATGTGGCTACCCATGTTTATCAAAAGGTTGAACCAAACCGATATGCAAAAAATGGGATTACAACTCACCGCAGAAGAAATATACAGCGTTAATAATTCCAGCATGAAAGATGCCATCGTCAATTTTGGCAATTTTTGTACAGGAGAAGTAATATCAAAAGAAGGATTAGTGCTTACCAACCACCACTGTGGATTTGATGCTATTCAATACCACAGTTCTGTACAGAACGATTACCTTACCAATGGCTTCTGGGCAATGACCAGAGCTGATGAAAAACCAACACCAGGACTTAGCGTTACTTTTCTTGTTCGCATGGAAGACGTCACTCAAAAAGTGCTTGAAGTATTAACTCCCGGCATGACCGTTGAAGGAAGAGAAGATGCTATTGACAAAGCTATTGGGGCTTTAGAAAAGAAAGCTGTTGACAGTACACATTATCACGCAGAAGTGAAAAGTTTTTTTGAAGGAAATGAATATTATTTATTTGTGTATGAAACTTTCTTAGACATTCGATTGGTAGGAGCACCTCCTTCTTCCATCGGAAAATTTGGAGGAGACACCGACAACTGGATGTGGCCGCGGCATACAGGAGACTTTTCAATGTTTAGAATTTACACTGATTCTTTGGGGAAACCTTCTGAATATTCGAAAGGTAATATTCCCTATTTGCCAAAACACCATTTACCTGTATCCATAAAAGGGGTAGAAAAAAATGACTTCTCAATGGTAATGGGCTATCCGGGAGGTACAGAACGTTATATGAGTGCCGAAGGTGTTAATATGACCTTAGAACAAAGTAATCCAACACGAGTACGACTGCGCGAAAAAAGATTATCCATTATGAAAGAAGACATGGACGCTAATCCTGAGGTAAGAATAAAATATGCCTCCAAATACGCCAGCATCAGCAACTATTATAAATATTTCATAGGCCAAAATCAGGGACTCAAAAGACTTAAAGTGGTTGCACGAAAAAGAGAAGAAGAACAAAAATTTCAACAATGGGTCAATGCGGATGATGAACGAATAGGAATGTATGGAGATGTATTAAAAAATTTCGAAGGCATTTATAAAGATTACCGAAAAGTAAACAAACCCTATATTTATTTGGAAGAGGCCGCCTTTGGCACTGAAATACTTTCACTGGCTTACAAATTCAAACCTTACTACGCAATCCTCGACACCACTACTAATGCAAAGATCATCAATTACATTCGCTCTGATATGAAAGCAAAATCGGAGGAATACTTTAAAGATTTTAATGTAACAACCGACAAGAAAATTTTCGCTGCTTTAATGACGATGTATTACAATGATATTCCAAAGCCACTTCAACCAAGCATTTTCAGAGAAGTAGAAAAAAAATATAAAGGAGATTTCTCTAAATATGCTGAATACATTTATTCAAAATCAATATTCGCATCCAAAGAAAAAATGGATGCTTTTCTATTAAAACCAACTATTAAAGAACTTGATAAAGACCCTGCCTACCGCTTTATGAAATTAATGTTAGCCGACTTTAAAAAGACTATTGGCACAGCCTACATTGATGTACACAATAGATTAGATAAAAATAATAATATTTATTTACAAGGCGTGTTAGAAATGAGACAAGGGCAAAAATTATACCCTGATGCTAATTTTACCATGCGCCTTACATACGGATCTGTGCAAGACTGTGTACCGGGAGATGCTATTTATTATAATTATTTCACCACACTTGAGGGAATTATTATGAAAGAAGATTCCACCAACGAAGAATTTATTGTTCCGAAAAAACTAAAAGAACTCTACCTTAAAAAAGATTATGGAAAATATGCTGATAAAAAAGGCCATATGCCGATTTGTTTTATAAGTACGAACGATATAACCGGAGGCAACTCCGGAAGCCCTGTGATAAATGGAAAAGGACAACTCATTGGTGTTGCTTTTGATGGCAACTGGGAGGCTATGAGTGGCGACATTATTTTTGAACCTTCTCTCCAACGTTGTATTTCGGTGGATATCCGCTACGTTTTATTCCTAATCGATAAATTTGCGGGGGCAGGACATTTAGTAAATGAAATGACTCTGGTAGAATAAAAACAAGGCATGAAAAAAAACAAATACCTTTTCGCTGTTGTTATTTTTTTTCATGCCTTATGGATGATGTTTATTTCCTACTTGTGGCTCAACCAGCCCTACTCCTACGATTGGGAAGCAAGGATTGAAACGATCAACAATCTTTTTAAAAATGTACTACTTGGCATTGAAGACAAACCCTCAAAAGGCAGCTTGCTTTTAATAAATATTTCTTACGATAAAATGTTAATCCCACGTTACGATAACGATGGATTCGAATCAGGCAAAATAGCCATCACAGACAGAGCCGCAGTTATCAAATTTCTGGAAACAATAAACACTAGTCCTAATTACAAGTTTATAATTCTGGATGTATTTTTTGAAGACTCTACTGCTTTGGATTCAGCGCTGCAGGCTCAGATAAAAAAGAGTCGGGGATTAATTTTACCTTATCACCTTGACGGAGGAAATATTGCTTTAAGAAGTAGAATAAATGGATGGGCTGGGCTTGCAGATTATGATGCCGATTTTGGTAATTTTTTTAAATACAGTTATCTTCAAAGAGATACTTGTCGCACGGTACCGCTTGTGCTTTATCAGAAATACAACAACTGTTACATTAATAAATACGGACCATTTTATACATCCAAAAATCGGCTAGCGCTTAATTCAGTTGCTCTGGACTTTCCAGTTAGGTCTTATGACATTTTTACCAATGACAGCCTTGGATACAACTCCGTTCATCTTTGTGATCTGGCAAATCTGCCTCCTCCATTTATAAAAGAACTAACAAAAAATAAGATAATTGTCATTGGCGATTTTATGGACAGAGATATTCACCCAACGCTATACGGAAATATGGCAGGGCCGCTTATTCAGTTGAACGCCTATCTGGCCTTAGTAAGCGGCGATCATCTATTAAGTTATCCGCTCATATTTTTTATTTTTGTTAACTATTTAATAATATCCTGGTTCCTATTTTCAGGAAATCTTTTCTTTACAAACAAATGGTTGGAAAAGCTAAAAGCAAGCCGAAATGTCCGTTTGTTCTACGATTTCATTAAATACGCATTTTTTCTTATCTTGATAAATATATTCGGCTACCTGCTCTTTGATGTTCATTTAAATGTATTAATAATTGGTATATATATTGTAACGGTAGAATACATCATCAATTGGATCAATTCCCTATCGGATAAAAAAGTAAAAAAAATATGAAAAAAATAAGTCTGTTCTCCTTCCTTATTTTAGTTGTAACCCTGCAAACCCTTTCTGCACAGAACACCTATTATATTTTAAATATTAAAGGTACTGTTAAGATTAAAAAAACGGGTGCATTAATTAAAGTAAACGATCAAATTTCAGACAAAGATATTTTGCTTTTCGCCACTCCGACTGATGCAGTAGCTGTCATCAGTACTAAAAGTGGCCGTATGGTATTAAGACCAAAACCGAATACTAAATCAAGTGAACTAGTCTGTGTAGTAAGTGAAATTCTAAACCCAGGCACCGCAAGGCTCAGCTCAAGAGCAGGACTGGTGAATAATGCACTAGACATGAATAACTATTTCAACAAAGACTCCTTAAACATTCTTGGAGAAACTAAAGTTTGGATCTCCCCACAATCCTTCCCAATGGGTCAGGAAAATTTTTTTTTTGTACGTTACACATGGAAAGGAGAAACTATCAACAAAAAACTAAGTTATGAAAAAGACAGCCTTCTCATAAATAGTATCGACTTATACAAAG
>JANYCO010000260.1 GCA_025360235.1 Cytophagales bacterium | reverse complement strand
TATTACGCCCATTTCTATTGGGGCATCTGGCCATAAATCGCGTACTTCAAAATAAAATTTTATTCTATGCCATCTTCTAAGAAATAATGCGATTATGCCTATTGTAAGAGGAGTTGATGTCGCATAACAAATATCAACATTTTCTATCTCAGCAGCTTTGTTGTAAGCTCTGAATATGAATTTTATAAATGAAATAAGACGACCTGTGAATTTTAAATTATTTTCATAATAAACAGGCAGGTAGTGAACTTTTAAACCTTCTATTACTGAAAACTGATACGTTGGGTGGTTATGGGAAGTAATCATTTCTACCTCATGGCCTGCCTCTACCAATGCCTTTGCCAGATGATAAGAGCGAATAGCCCCACCTTGTTCCGGAGTTAAAAAATATTGATGTAGATAGAGGATTTTCATTTGAATTCTTTTTGCAGCCAGTTAGTAAGGACTATTAAAGACCAAATCGCAGAGGAATTGTCTTTTTTGCCAGACAAATGACGTGACACCATTTTATTTACCATTTCATAAGAGATATGCTCGTATATGTAACTGTTCTTATTTAAAATATGTTCCAGGATAAATCTATTCTTATTTTCCTTTATCCATTTGCCAATCGGCATTCCGAAACCTTCCTTGCTTCTGGTGGTAAATTCTTTGCCTCCAAGATCTTCGAGTAGCTCTTTTAGTATCCATTTTCTGCCTTTTTTTAATAAAAAATCAGAAGGGACCTGAGTAAGATAATTTGTGATGTCTTTGTCCAGGTAAGGGACCCTTACTTCAAGGCTTTTCAGCATTGACATTTTATCTGTAAGCATAAGGACATCGGAAATGAGATATTCCTGACGGTCTTTTTGTAACGCTTTTTGTAAAAGGATTTCTTTTGAAAATTCCACATCTGAATACTTTTCTTCTAAAGAAGTAAGAAGTTCTTTAGAAGAAAATTGACTTCTAAAATTGTCATAAGTTTCTGTCGGATTTGAGGAAATTTCGGAAGAAAATTTATTCCATAACCTGGATTGCCTGCGCAATGGATGTGAAAATCCATCGGGAATGATACTGGAAAGGGTACCTGAAAATTTTATAAGCGAATTATTTTTATAAAAATAATTAAGGTAATTTTTATAAGCCCAATGACGGTTGTACCCTGCAAACCATTCATCTGCTCCAGCTCCTGACAATGCTACTTTTATTTTTTCTGAAGCCGTTCCGGAGATTAGCCAAGTTAGAAGTAAAGCACTGTCACCTATAGGTTGATCCATTTGATGAAAGAGTTCTTCTGTATGGTTTAGAATTTCTGAGTAAATCAAAATTTCATAATGTTCACTGTTGTATAATTTTGCAGCCTTTTTTGCATATAGGTAATCATCTGTTCCAAAATTTCTGTCTTCAGATGAATTAACAACAGAAAAGGAAGGAAGATTTTTTATTCCCAATTCTTTTGTGATCGCTAATAGTAAAGTAGAGTCTATTCCCCCACTAAGAAATATTCCATTGGTAACGTCTGATTTTAATTGTCTTTCCACTGCTTTAAATAAAAGCGCTTTAATATCTTCGACTAAAGAAGATGGAGAATTTATAGTTTGGTTTAAATTTTCGTTGCGCCATTTTTTTATTTGAAATGATTCAGAATTGGTTTCTATGAAATAGCCAGGTTCAAGTTCAAATATATTTTTATAAAACGTTTCCGGTCTTTGCGCGTATTTATATTTTAAATAATGAGGAATTTGTGATGAATTAAATTCTTTAACTACAATTCCAGAGGCCAGTATCCCCTTTATTTCTGAAGAGACTAATAAATTATTTTCATCAGAAAAATGATACACAGGTTTTATACCTTGACTATCCCTTGCTATAATAGAGTTGCCCGTTTGTGAATCATATAAAATGAAGGCAAACATCCCATTTAACTGATTGATACCATTTGTTCCGAATTCTATGAGATGATATAAAAGTACTTCCGTATCAGAACTTGTTCGAAATGAATATTTAGACACCAGGTTTTTTCGGAGTTCCTGATAATTGTATATTTCTCCATTATAAGATAAGCAATAACGTTGATCAGAGGAGGTGAAGGGCTGATTGGCATTATCGGAGGTGTCGATTATTTTCAGACGGTTATTTCCAATGAATATGGAACTTTGTTGGAAAGAATATTTTTTAAATAGGCAGGCATCAGGTCCGCGATGTTTTGTGGCATTATTCATCTTTTGAATGATAGATTCATTCGAGCTACTTCTTTTATCAATAAAAAGATTAATACCGCACACTTTGAAGGTAATTTTGAATTATGA
Source organism: Cytophagales bacterium (assembly GCA_025360235.1). Taxonomy (GTDB): domain Bacteria; phylum Bacteroidota; class Bacteroidia; order Cytophagales; family Cytophagaceae; genus JANYCO01. The sequence continues at coordinate 702 of JANYCO010000260.1, read as the reverse complement.
GTTTTGAATTATAAATTACGAGAACTAATATTGTTAGTAATTTAAAATTTTAAATTCATAATTCATAATTTATAAAAATGACAATCGAAGAAGCCCAAAAGACGGTAGACAATTGGATAAATACTATCGGCGTCCGTTATTATAGCGAACTTACGAATATGGCAATACTCTCCGAAGAAGTAGGGGAAGTAGCGCGTATAATGGCAAGAAAATATGGGGATCAATCATTCAAGGAATCAGATAAGGAAGTTGATTTGGCAGATGAAATGGCAGATGTGATGTTTGTACTTATTTGTTTGGCCAATCAAACTGGCATTAATCTTACCGATGCGCTTAAAAAGAATTTGGATAAGAAAACTATACGGGATAAAGACAGACATTCTAATAACGAAAAGCTGAAGTAGAAAAGTTGGCTTTTTTTAGCTTTTTATTTTTCCGAAATATTTATTGATAAAGGCTTCGGATTTGAGCACTTCAATTTCGGAGAAATAAAAGTCGTTGGTGTCTTCTGTGATAATGCAATTGCAGCCTACGTCCAACGCAGAGTAATATTCTAGGCCATCTTCGAAATCGTTTATTTTTTTATTTTCTAGGCATTTTGTGACGTCAGTTTGCTTTACGCTACTTACTTTTAAATTTGCATTGAGCAGAGCTATTTTGTTTTTGGCTAAGGAGGTGCCACTTTTTTTTTCGGCAAAATAG
>JANYCO010000256.1 GCA_025360235.1 Cytophagales bacterium | reverse complement strand
CCGCCGCCGCCGCCGAGTGCAGTTAATGATTTATTTTGAAAAGTGAATGTGATTCCGTCACCACCATTTGGTCCGCTTTCGCAACCAAAAAACAGGTTGAATGTTTTATCAAAATCCTGATTAAGATCGTGCTGGGTGGTGCACCATGCAGAGGCTTGCTGCCACACTCCTGGTCCTGCTGCCGGGGTGGAAGAAGTTAAACGCACCAGTCCGTTTCCATAATCTACTGCATCGCCATTAATTTTATAGGTTTGCGCAAATGTAAAATTACTGATTAAGGCTCCTATAAATAAAAGCCCAATGATTCTTTTTGTTTGATTTTTAGTTACTGTTACTGACATGACAATTGATTAATGCTATACTTTACGATAATTGGTCAACTATAACGGGATTTATTCGAACTATTTTTTTTAAACAGCTTATTTGTTCGTATACGAATTGGCCATTAATCCATAAATACTAATTTCTGTTTGTACTGCTTGTTACTTTCGGGAGATACAATGACCACATAGGTTCCAGATCCTAGAGCGTTGCCATAAGGCTCAAGTACATCTACTATATTACCTCCATCATCACTGTTCAACATTTTAGAATATACCTTTCTTCCTAACATGTCTATTATTTCAATTGGAATTTTTTGATTAGCAACAGCTCCTGCAATCGTTATTTTTATTTTAGTAGCATGATCACATAGATTAGGCGCCAGGTTGAAAGAGAATTCTACACCTGGACTACTAACTTTAACAACCTGGGAATACGTATACTTCCCGTCAAAATCCGTTTGTTTGATTCTGTAATAAGAAATTCCATCAAGTGCATCGTTGTCGTCTGTGTTGTATTGATTGACAGTACCACTATTTCCTGCGCCAGAGATATATTTTACATCTGTAAAATGGATTCCATCTGTTGAACGTTGTACTGTATAATAATTATTGTTTGTTTCAGATGCGGTACTCCATTGCAGTGCTACCGTTTTAGAAGCAGTACAGGCAGCCGTAAAATCAATAAGTGAAATCGGTAAAGGACAATTATCCACCATCATTGCCGGTGTTCTGGCGCATGTAGAGGCGTGTGAAAATTTCCAGTCAAACAAACCAGGGTATATAGTGTTGGCTTGTCCGCTAAGCATTGTTACCGCTGTATATGTTGTAGGGAAATAGGTAGAAATATTCGCTCCTGTATAACGATGTGTAAATGAAAAACCATTTACACCAACAATACTCAACCAATACGTGTGCCCGGAAGTGAGGGACAAAGAAAGCGGGATCACATAATAATAAGCACCCGCAGCACCTGGATTGTTGCTTATAGGAGATGTTGAAGTAAGCGTACTAGGAACGGTTTTATCTTCTAACGTTATCGTGACATTCCCTGCGTAATTTGCATTCATATCTAAAATTACTTTTATGGAAGTAATTGTTGCATTCATATTAGCACTAAAAATCATTTGATTCTGTGCATGTACATTATTGCCACCATACGCAGGAGCACCCGGACCTAAGTAAGGTGAAGTATTATCAAACAAACCAGCTCCTGAAGTTACCGGTTTCGAATTTTCAACATAAAATGTGTAAGGGCCAGGAGCTGATAATCCTGTTGCAGTATACGTCAAACCAGCACCTAAAGACGAACCTCCTGTTGGTGTATTATACCAATTATAAGTGCCTCCGGAATTAACTACGGATACTGTGGCAGAGGTGGTCCCAGGAGGACAATACGTAGCACTTACGGTTGCATCAATTTGTGAAGTCACCACAATTTGATCCGTACCATTGCAGCTTGCACCATCGGTCACTGTTACCATATAAGTTCCTGCGGCAGTAGCCAGATACGTAGTGCCTGTTACACCAGGAATAACTACCCCATTTTTATACCATACAATTGTAAAACCACTTGCTGAAGTAATACGAGTATCCAAAAGTATAAAAGCCGGATTACATAAATTTAGGTCAGGTCCCAAATCTAAGGCTAATGCTGCCTGCAACTGTACAGTATCAGATTTAACACAACCAGCGGAGTCAACGCAAACCACATAAGTTCCAGCGATGGTCTGGCTTTCCAATATATCAGGAGTAGTAATATTTGACACTGTACTACCATTACGAAACCAAGTGTAGGTATTGCCAGCAGAATTAGTAACATTTGAATTTAAATTTATCTGACCTCCTCCATTACAAATACCTTGAACACTAGCACCCATATTTGGTTTAGGGCCTGCAGTAGTTCCCACACAGGTAGGTCGGAACATTAAATCATCAATGGCATAATCGTTTCCGCTTCCACCAATAGCAAGTGGATTGGTATTGATCAATCTTACCGTAACAGAAGTGGTCGTTCCTGAAAACCAGGTTCCAAATTCTTGCTGCCAGGTAGGGCCATTAGGAGGAACAAAATAAGAACTTATATTAACCGATGCTCCGGCTACCGGTGCAACAGGTTGAACCTGGAAGACCATTTGACTTTTTTCAACACTGGATAAGGCAGTAAGCCAAGCTGTGAAATAATACATTTTATTAGGTTGTACCGTAACTGTTTGTTCCCAGGCAACTGCATTAGAAGCCATTACACCATCTATCATAAGCATTTGACTTCCGCCGTGAGGTGTTATGCCCTGGATCATTCCTGCGTTAAAATTATTTGACAAACCAGAGATCATATAAGTACCTGGCGAAGAGCAGCAACCAACAAGAGCATGAGGACCAGCATCTCCGGGAGCAATTACCCCTGTTTCAAATCCGGGATTAGCAACCACATTGACCAGGTCAGCAGCTGGGACCACTGGAGCAGGACATGTTTGAGAGAAAACAATGCCTTTGAAAAGTATCATAATCACCAATAAGTAAAATTTTT
>JANYCO010000110.1 GCA_025360235.1 Cytophagales bacterium | reverse complement strand
AACATAAAATCTTCAGGAAAACGCTCAATATTCCTTTTGACCTGACGTTTCAGTTGTTTTGTTTCAACACCATACATTTCGGCCAAATCTCTGTCGAGTATTACTTTTTTGCCTCTTATGTTATGAATTTTATTGATTACAGTTTCGTCTGCAATTGTGATAATGGATTTGCTCATTTGTTAAATATTAAAAGTGAAAAATGGTTATAAAAAGATTAATGACTCATAAAAGTCTATAGTTTTAATAAGTCAAAAGTAAACATTTTTTTAAATATTCAAAAAAAAGCGATCTGGTTAGTTGTATCTTTTGCCTTTGTTAAAGCAGTTATTGCTTTGTTAAATTTAAAATTCACAACAGAAAATTATTTCAACATCCCCTCAGTAAATGAATACAATTTACCTTTCTCTGTTGTCATGCGAATTATTTTATCGTTATTGCCATATCGGAGAGCACAATCGTTGCCAAGCTTAGATAAAATCTCTACTTTTTTTAGTAAGCCGTTTTCCCATGTTATGCTTACTTCGAAACCTCCACGAGCCACAAGACCTTTCACATAGCCATTTCCCCATGCCTGAGGTAGTGCAGGTAACAAATGAATTTCACCTGCATGGCTTTGCAAAAGCATTTCGGTAATACCAGCAGTAGCCCCAAAATTTCCATCAATCTGGAAAGGAGGGTGGTTGTCAAATAAATTATCCAGTGTAGATTTTTGTAGCAGCGCTATTAGATTATCGTAAGCCGCTTTACCATCCTGCATCCTTGCAAAATAGTTAATGATCCATGCCCTGCTCCAGCCAGTATGGCCACCACCATTGGCTAAGCGGTAGTCAATGGTTTTTCTTGCAGCTTTCAAAAGTTCGGGTGTCTTTATGTTGATTTCGTTGGAAGGGTATAAACCATATAAATGTGAAATATGACGGTGTCCCGGATTTTCTTCTTTGAACTCTTCTGTCCATTCCATTATTCTTCCGTCACTGGCTATTTTTGTTGGAGAAAGTTTGGTGAGTGATTTTTGTAATTGAATTCTAAAAATTGAATCTGTGCCAATGACTTTACTCGCTTCAATAGTGGAATTAAATAGATCGCGAATAATCATGTGATCCATTGTAGGGCCCATTACCATTGAGGCAACAGCTCCGTCTTTGGTAATGAATTTATTTTCCGGAGAAATTGATGGTCCGGAAACTAATTTTTTTGTTTTAGGATCTGTAATAAGCCAACCGTTGCAAAACTGTGCGGCTTCTTTCATAGCTGGATAGGCGGTGGTTTTTAAATATTCTTCGTCACCGGTAAAAAGATAATGCTCCCAAAGATGTCTGCAACTCCAGGCCATTCCCATAGGCCACATCGCCCAGTCTGTTTTACCCCAAGGTTCGGTGTAGTGCCATGCGTCGGTAGCAAAATGTGCAACGGTGCCGTTGATGCCGTACATTTTTTTTGCGGTGGTACGTGCATTCGGTCTGAGGTCGTTGATAAAATTTAAAAAAGGTAAATGCAATTCAGAAAGATTGGTGACCTCTGCAGGCCAATAGTTCATCTGAATATTTATGTTGATATGATAATCACAATCCCATGGAGGATTTAAACCGTCTGCCCAGATGCCTTGCAGATTGGCTGGGAGCGAGTTTGGTCTTGAACTGCTGATCAATAAATACCTTCCGAATTGATAGTATAATTTTAATAGCTCAGGATCGCTTGTACTACCTGCTTTGAAAGTGGCTAATCTGGAATCTGTTGGAAGTGCAACTTGATTTGTATCGGTCTTTCCCAAATTTATATCCACTCTTTTGAAATAATATTGATAATCTTTTATATGGTCAATCTTTAAGGGCTCAAAACCTTTTTGAGAAACTTTCTGCATGTTTTCTTTTGATAAAGCCTTCGCATCTTTGCCATTGTAGTTTGTAGAGGCTGTGAGAAAAATTAATACTGTATTTGCTTTGTAAACGGAAATCGTATTATTGGTTGTATCAAAAGTCATCGTTCCTCCATTAGGGTTGATTTTTAATCTGGTGTAAAATATTACCCCATTACCATTGTTGATATGTTCTGTCATTGTAATATTGCCATCTGAGTCTACTTCAATGGTGGCTTTATTTCCAGGACGGCTCATGTTTGCAGTAAATGTTATAGCGCTTGCTTTTTCAGAAGTGAGTTCCATGATTATCGCCTGATCTGGTGCACTGGAGAAAATTTCTCTTTTATATAATGCACCGTCTCCGATATAAGAAACACTGGCTATTGCTGTTTCTATGTTTAATTCTCTTTTGTAATTTGATATTTTTTCAAATTTAGGAAAGCTAAGATTTAAATCACCAAGCGTTTGATAGGTTGTGTATTGACTTTTATTCGCCATCAATTTTTCCTGCCCAACTTTTTCGGCTTC
>JANYCO010000245.1 GCA_025360235.1 Cytophagales bacterium | reverse complement strand
ATATTTTGTATGAAGGAAGTTTTCAAAAACTACCGCTTCGTTAAGTTTAGAAAGGATCCTGGTTTTTTCTTGTGTTGATGGATTGAACTCTAAAGATTCTTTTTCGATTTTATCTCTGAGCCAGCTCAATCTTTCCGGATCACGCACATACATATATTCAAAGCCAATTGTACCTTCATATATATAGCGGAGAGATTCAATGATTTTTCTTAGCGGAGCAGCACCAATACCGATTTCTTTTCCTGCTTCAAACACTGTTTCCATGTCTGATTCGGACAAACCGAAGTCTTGAAGATCAAGAATTGGCTTACGGTCTTTTCTTTTACGTACCGGGTTGGTATTTGAGCGAAGGTGTGCGCGGCTGCGGTAGGCGTGGATCAGAAAGCGTACCTGCATTTCTTTTTCGTTTACCGTAGTGGCAGCTCCGTTTCCATTACCATTCTTTGAACCGTTTTCTGTTTTGGCAACAGAACCGTTTTGAGAGAATTCAAAACCTTCAAAGAATTTTTGCCAACTGTAGTCTACCGACTCAGGGCTTCCTTTATAACTTTGGTACAGATTATCTATTGTTGATACATCTGCATTTGCTACATAAGAGTATTTATCCATCTGTTTTATTATGTTTATTGATCATTCAATAAAACAAAGTTAGTATTTAGTTTTATTGAATATAACCGTATATTCGCATATACAAATATATATTGATTTTCTTACAATTACAAAACGACCTATCCCTTTCAGAATAGGCCGTTCATTCTCAATCTAACCTTATTTTTAATAATCAATTACTTGATTTCGTATTGTTTGGAATAATCTCCGTCCAAATCCGAACCTGTTCTTTCTTGTTTGTTGCATTGATCTGAAGCCCTTACCTCATTATCCTTTAGCACATAAGAACCATCATTATAAGTTATTGTACCTGTTGAAGCTGTATAAATTTTACTACATGAACAAGTGTAGTCCCTTTTACAAGAAAACACAGTAGTAGCAACCATTGCTAATCCTATTAATACCATTTTACTTTTCATATTTATAATTGCTTTATTTTCTTCAGCAAATGTAGGTGTGTACTGGTATATCGCTATTGTATAACTTTTGGAATGAGTTACATAATTCCTATCTTCCAGAAATAGATTATGATTGAACATAAACTAAACTACTACTATGACCAAAGAATATAAAAAAGACGACCTAACAATAATCTGGGACGATTCAAAATGTACTCATTCTGCCGTTTGTGTGAAGGGACTATCTTCTGTGTTTAAACCAAAAGAGAAACCCTGGATCCAAACAGAACACGAAACAAAAGAAAAAATAAGAGAGCAAGTCTTAAAATGTCCTTCTGGAGCATTGTCGATAAAAGGATAATTAAAATCACATTAAATAAAAAATAATTTATGGAAAAGGTAATCCTCTATACAAAAAAATTTGAGTTAAATTTCGACGACCAATCGGTCGCTATGGTAGACGTAACGGGCCTTATCGAAGAGCTTGCCAAGGACTATGAATTACTGGATCGAAATCCAACTGTCACCATTCAAGGCAATACTCAGTATGTGACTTTGAAATTAAGTCCGCACTTAAAAGAGAAAAAAACAGTTGGCTTTTCTTTTGGTACAGAAAAGAAATAATGAATCTGAACAAAGACCTTATTATATTGAACATATAATTTATATAAAAATGAATTACTGGCTTGTAAAATCTGAACCTTCGACCTACCATTTTGATCAACTGGTGAAAGATAAAAATGTTGTATGGGATGGTGTGCGAAACTATGCTGCACGTAACAACCTGAGAGAAATGAAGAAAGGGGATCGTGTGCTTTTTTATCATAGCAATGAAGGAAAAGAAATTGTAGGACTTTGTAAGGTTTCTAAAGAAAGCTATCAGGATCCAACCACAACAGATACAAACTGGTTGGTGGTAGAACTGGCTCCGGTAAAAAAATTCAAAAAGACCATTACATTAGAAGCTATCAAGGCACACAAAATACTAAGCAAGATGGAACTTGTGAGACTTTCCCGACTTTCTGTTGTACCTGTAAAGCCAGAAGAGTTTGATATTATTGCTGCACTTTCCGATTCTTTTTAGAATCCTGTTGGAGTATCTTTTATGGGAACTTCTTTAAGATTTCCTGCCTGATCAATAACCCAGTATTTGTTCTTAGGCTCTAGTTTGTCTTTGTTTAAAGTGTACTTCACCTGAAGGCGGTATGTAAATTGAACTACAGGTTCTAAAAATTCTGGATTGATTACAATATCAAAATTATCATAAGGGAGTTTGTTGTAGGCCACTGTTTTGGGTTTACGCATAGTGGTTACCGTTTTGTTCTTCGCAGCATCTAACGATTGGCTTACAAAAGATTCGTAATTGGTATACTGATCTTCCGGATATATTGCTTTTTTCTTTTCCATTATCACTCGAAATTCACCTTCTACTTTTAATCCTAGCTTCTCATACTTGGTTACATTTTTCAAAATATGCTGGACAGCCTTATTGCTCATAGAATCATAAATAGCCTGAGTATCTTTTACGAAATACTCTATGGTTACCAAATCGTAGATTTCATTTGTTGCCGAAAGGGTAACGATATCATCGATCATATCCGATTTTTTAAAACGGATGTGTAAATTTTTCTGCATCTCAAATCCATTTGGAACTTCATTGTAGGTTTTGGAAAAAAGCTTCTTTTCTACTGCAAACTCATACATCGGAATTAGGTACACCATATCGACATAAATATCAGACGACTGAACCCCTAAGGCTTTTAAGCCTTCCAGAAAAGGGGTCATCCTTTTGGTAATAAGGTCGTCGGCTTCTTTTGCCGTTTGTCCGACCTGTGTTAAATTAAAAATAACCAAGTAGGAATCTGCTTTAACATTCATCAATGCCTGACATTCTATGACCAACTCATTTTTTGCCAAACCTGTTTGGGCATACGTTCTTGATTGACTTTGAATCACATTACTATTTTGTATATAACCATCATTGGCTTCTTCATTATACTGCAACTGTTGTTTATCATAGGTATTATATGACCCGTTGTATCTTTTTGTTTTAAATTCCAGTTGATTGGAACTTCTTTGTGCATAGAGTTGACCCGTCAGGAATACTATGCAAAATATAAAAATTGTTTTTTTCATAAGGCAAAAAGGTTAATTAGTCATTAAATATAATTAATTCTAAGAATAAAATAACTGTTTTTCGAATTATTTATATACCTTTGCTCAATTTAGACCCTATGCAAAAAAGAAACATCATTGATCATAAGCTTCTCCAGATCACACTCGACAGGATCTGTCAACAGCTTATCGAAAATCATGATGATTTTAAGGATACTGTTATCATCGGACTTCAGCCCAAAGGCATTTTTCTGGCACAACGAATTCAAAAAATAATTTCTGACACTTTAAAAAACGAGGTTTCCCTTGGGATACTGGATGCAACATTCTTCCGGGACGACTTTCGAAGAGGTGATGCCCTTTTAAAAGCCAACACTACTAAAATCGATTTTCTAATAGAAGATAAAAAAGTAATCCTGATCGATGACGTTCTTTATACTGGTCGTACAGTAAGATCTTCATTGGATGCGATGATCGCTTTCGGAAGACCTGCAAAGGTAGAACTGCTGGCACTCATCAACCGGAAGTACAGTCGTGACTTGCCGATTCAACCCAACTATGTGGGAATGGAAGTAAATTGTCTTGAATCAGAAAAAGTATTGGTAGAACTCAAAGAACAAGGAGTACAGGAAGATAATATTTGGTTAGTAACAAACAACGAATAAAAAATGCAACTGAGCGTAAAGCACTTACTCGGAATAAAAGACCTTACTGAACAGGACATTCAACTTATTTTAGAAACTACAGCCAATTTTAAAGAAATCATTAACCGGCCTATCAAGAAAGTTCCTTCTCTCCGAGACATTACGATTGCTAATATTTTCTTTGAGAATTCTACCCGTACAAAATTATCTTTTGAACTAGCCGAAAAAAGACTCTCTGCCGATGTAGTGAATTTTTCTGCCTCTGGAAGCTCTGTTAAAAAAGGAGAAACATTACTTGATAGGCCGGTTAATGATTTCTTTAAAATTGGCTGTAGTTTCTAAAATAAGTTGA
>JANYCO010000239.1 GCA_025360235.1 Cytophagales bacterium | reverse complement strand
GACACTTATATTTGATGTGGAATTATTGGATGTAAAGTAGTCCAATCTAAAATTTATTAGGTGGTCTGTGTTTCACTCTTTGATTAGTGTCGCACAGACCACTTATTTTTCTTAGACTATTTAAGATACTATTATAAAAGGAAATTTATGAAAAAAAGCATCTTTATTATTTTCCTGTTTCTTTCCTGTATGGCTTTCGCCCAAAAAAAGGATACTGTTTATTGTACCAGTGGTTTAAAGTATGTCAGACTTCAGGCTGGCGTTGATACAATAAAACCAAAAACAGGTCAGGAAGTTAAAATCAGATACGTAGGTAAATTTCTGAATGGAACAGTTTTCGATGAGGTAACAGGAAGAGCTTTTTTTAACTACAAGGTGGGAGATAGAGACGTCATTGAAGGTTGGAGTGAAGGTTTCAAATTAATGAGCAAAGGAGAAAAAGGAATTTTTATTATACCCCCATTCCTTGCTTATGGTAGTAAGGGGATGAAAGATCCTTTTGAGCCGGCACAATATATGATCCCGCCAAATTCCACTTTAATTTTTGAAGTAGAATTAATCAATATAAAATAATGCAATCCTCTGCCGCGCTTTTCAAACAATGTATAAATGAGCTGGAAGAGTATTATGGCAAACAAGAAGCACAATCCTTAGCATTTTTACTTTTAGATAATTTATTTTCGCTTTCCCGAACAGAAATTCTTGCAGACAAAAAAACAGACCAGAGTAATAAAACAGTACTATTAAAAAAGTATTTGGATAGGTTGAATAAGTCAGAACCCATTCAATACATAATTGGCTCTACTGAATTTTATGGACGAATGTTTGAGGTCAATCCGGCTGTACTTATTCCAAGGCCGGAGACAGAAGAATTAATTCAATTAATTGTTTCGGAAAATACGAATAATGTTTCGTTATCTGTTTTGGATATCGGGACAGGAAGTGGTTGTATTGCTGTTTCTTTGAAAAAAGAGTTACCATTAATGAACGTATACGCACTTGATATTAGTTCTAAAGCATTGGAAACAGCAAAAAAAAATGCTGAACAAAATAAAGCGGAAATTACTTTTCTTGAGGAAGACATACTTTTAACGGAGACTAATATTCCTGAAACGAACCTCATAGTAAGCAACCCTCCTTATGTAATGCATTCTGAAAAGAAACAAATGAGGGAGAACGTATTAAGCTACGAACCGCATTTAGCACTTTTTGCCGATAATGATAACCCTCTTATTTTTTACAAAGCAATTACTGAAAAGGCAAAAAAAAGGTTGCTTCCTAAAGGCAAACTCTATTTTGAGATCAACGAACAGTTTGGGAAAGAGACATCCGAATTACTAACTCAGGCAGGATTTGTAGAGGTTAAAATAATTAAGGATCTAAACGGGAAAGATCGGATAGTTAGAGGTGAAAAAAGGTAAGCGTAAATTTTTACTGTTTTTTTGTTATAACAAAAAAACTGATGATTGCGCATACACCTCCTACTACAAGGGTTAATGCAAACTGTGAGCTGTGCAATACAAAAGCATATGCTATCCCATCGTTCTGGCTTAACCCATAAAACATCGTAAGTCCTAAAGCTACAAAGAAGTGAAAAGAACCCGCTCCACCTGATGCAGGTACAGACATCCCAATGGCTCCCGCTATAAGAATGACAAGTCCTGCGAGTGGTCCCAGATTTGAAGTAAAAGGCAGAGAGAAAAATACAAGGTAGGTCATGAAATAATACGCTACCCAAATAAATACGGTATGAAATAAAAATTCTTTTTTCCGCTCTAATTTGATAAAGCTTAGGTAAGCTTCAGTAAAGAGTTGGATAACAAATTTTTTTATTTTTAGGATAATAAAATTGTTTCTAAAAATAACAAGGAGAATTAAAAAGACAATCCCTGCGCCACAAATCCATGGCAAATATTGAGAGATAATTCCTGGTTCTTTGCCTTTCAATCCGTTTTCAATGAGGGCTAGGAATTTGTCGTATTCTAAGAATAAGGAGAACAACACCAAAAGCGCCAGGCACAAAAGATCAATAATTCGTTCGGCTACAACAGTGGCGAAGGAAGAAGCAATTGGAACTTTATCCGCATTACTTAATACCACGCAACGCATCACTTCTCCACCTCTCGGTATAAAGATATTTCCGAAATAACCCGTCATTACCGCTAAAAAAGTATTTCTCAGGCTTGGTTTATAACCCAAAGGTTCCATAAGTAAGTTCCATCTGCGAGCTCGGCTGAGATGCGATAAAATAGATATTCCTAACGCCAACAAAATCCAATACGGATTTGCATTTTTTATTCTGTCCCATGTTTCTTTCGGATCAACAAAGTAAAAGATAGCCGCAATCATTGCAGCCGCAAGCACCAAAGAAAAAATTATCTGATAAGATTTTTTCAAAATAAAAATTAAACTTGTTTATTTTTATTGTTCACAAAAACTCTTGTCGGAGTCCATGTGGATGCGGTTTCAATAGTTGTAGCAGCAAAACTCATAATGATCAATTCGTCTCCTACCTGCACTTTGCGCGCAGCCGCACCATTCATACAGATTACGCCACTGCCTTTATCGCCTTTTATAACATATGTTTCAAGACGTTCGCCATTATTGTTGTTTACAATCAAAACTCTTTCCCACTCTACAATTTTTGAAGCGATCATAAGATCTTCATCAATCGTAACACTTCCTTCATAATTTAATTCAGCTTGCGTAACTATAGCTTTGTGAATTTTTGATTTTAAAACTTGAATAGTCATTCTATTTTGTAGTATTTGTGGAACAAAGCTAGTATTAATATTCTGAAAAAATAAACTGCTGTGTTTTAATTTATTCTATTACCAGATTATCAATCAACCTCACCTCATCGAGAAATACAGCAATGCAAAAGGCTATTTTTTTGTGTGAGGATAAATTTTCTATTGACTCTAATGTATTCCCGCTGGCTATTTCAAAATACTCCAGCTGTAATTCTTTGTATGGAGCAAGAAACGAAACAACCGCTTGTTTCGTTTTGTCAATACCCTCTTTATAAAGCGTCTTTTCAGCCAATTGAAGAGACTGGTAGATTTTTGCTGCCAGAGGTCTGTTTTCTTCACTGAGCCGTGCGTTACGGGAAGACATGGCTAAGCCATCAGTTTCTCTTACTATTGGGCAGGCATGTAGTACTATCGGAAAAGAAAGATCATTTACCAATTGTTGAATGACAAGAAATTGTTGAAGGTCTTTTTGTCCGAAATAAGCATGGGAGGGTTGGATTATATTAAATAATTTGGCTACTACGATGCCTACTCCAGCGAAATGCCCTGGGCGAAAAGCTCCTTCCATCACCTTTTCAAGATTCCCGAATTCCATTTTCAAAATTGGTTTGGAAGCGTACATTTCCTGTTCTTCAGGAGCAAAAAGAGCATCACAACCTGCTTTTTTAAGCATTTGCATATCTTTTTCAAGCGTACGCGGGTATTTATTAAGATCAGAAGGATTATTAAATTGGATTGGATTTACAAAAATTGAGGCTATCGTTACGTCGTTGTCTTTTTTAGACGCCTCTATTAAAGATAAATGACCTTCGTGCAAAGCACCCATTGTGGGAACTAAACCGATGGATAATCCCTCTTTTTGCTTGGAAAAGCAATATTCTTGGGCTTCAGCAATCGTCTTTAATAACTTCATAGTATATTTTATCACTTCAAAATCGGTAAAATACGAGTTATAATTTAAAAACCTTGAATTTTTCAAAAAAAAATTGTACTTTTGTGCTCCCAATAGAGGAAAATTAAAACCAACACTTGCATTATGAGTAAACTCAAGATTTTGTATGTTGCCTCTGAAATGAATCCCTTCCTACAACAAACACAAGTAGCCGATTTCGTAAGAAAACTTCCTCAAGCTATGCAGGAAAAAGGTATGGAAATCAGGATTTTAGTTCCAAGGTTCGGTACCATCAACGAAAGAAGAAACAGACTTCACGAAGTTGTAAGACTTTCAGGTATTAATATTTCTGTAGGCGAAGAAGAAAAGCCATTGATCATTAAAGTGGCTTCTGTTCCTAATGCCAAACTTCAGGTATATTTTATTGACAACGAAGACTATTTCCAAAGAAAGTTCGTTTTTGAAGACAAAGACAATAAATTCTATGCAGACAATGATGAAAGAGCAATCTTTTTCTGTAAAGGAGTAATGGAAACAGTAAAAAAATTAGGATGGGCCCCGGATATCGTTCATTGTAACGACTGGATGACAAGTCTTATTCCATTATATATGAAGACCAGGTATAAAAAAGACCCGATCTTTAAAAATGCAAAATCAGTACTTTCTATTTACAATACTCCCTTCAGCTATAAATTTGAAGCGGATATGTTGTCAAAAGTGAAAATGCTTGATATTGACGACAATATGTTATCGATGCTTAAAACATGCGATTATGAAGGTTTTGTTAGAACCGGAATTGAATACGCAGATGCAGTAATAAAAGCAGACGACGAATATTGTACAGCCCTTACCAAACTGTTTGACTCAATGAAAAAAAGCAAAAAGATAAACAGTTTAGAAGAGGAAGATTACAAAGAAAATTACTTTAATTTTTATAATGAACTTGTTGACTAACAGAATTATTTTCATAAAAACAGGATTGCTTTTGTTAGTAATCCTGTTTTTTTTGGGTTGTAAAAAAGAAAAAAATAAA
>JANYCO010000236.1 GCA_025360235.1 Cytophagales bacterium | reverse complement strand
TCTCAGCATTTAACGATAGTAATCCACCGAATAAATTTATGGTATTTAATACCGCTTATACAATGCTCGATTTTTTGGGATATAAATCAGATAAATTACCCAAACCAACCGATAACTTACAAAATATTACTAATGATGGTGAACATGCTTTTTATGCTGCTCATTGTGATTACTTTGTTGTGGGTGATAAAAAATTAATGACTAAGGCAAAAGTTCTATATTCAAAATATAAAATTAATACAAAAGTAGTTAGCCCAGAAGAATTTATTGAGATAGTAGGAAAGGTTTGTCATCCATCGATTGTAGATTTAGGCAATTTGGTTGGTGATGCATTTAGCATATTAAATTCGGGAGTTTTAATTGAGTACATTCCAAAGTCTGATAACTACGAAACCGATGTGTATGCTATAGAATTGCAGACTCATTTTTTGAATTTCTTTAATTATGTACTTTATCAGCAGTATAA
The DNA here is from genome assembly GCA_025360235.1 of Cytophagales bacterium. Lineage (GTDB taxonomy): Bacteria > Bacteroidota > Bacteroidia > Cytophagales > Cytophagaceae > JANYCO01. Next base: position 9,283 of record JANYCO010000236.1, on the reverse strand, counting down.
GGAAGAGGGCTTTGATGTATTGACTTTTCGAAGAGTTTTTAAAAATTATTCCACTTTTGTTTATCATACGGAAGTTGAAAGACTAATAAGGGAATGTATAAGAATACTTGGCGATAATGGGAAAGATTTAGAAAAAGATATAAAAGAGTTTGTTTATACTAATCCTTCAAAAAATAAATTTGAATGGCAATATGGTGATGGGATGATTATGATCGCTTATGATGAGGAGTTAAATAGGCCTTATTTCAAACTCGTAATAAAACTTGCTTAACCTAGCCTATTTTAGGTAAACGTTACTACTTCCGTTACTAAATAAAAAAACCAAAGCAAATTTCGCTATCGACTAGCTAGTTATGCTTTGGCTTCGTAGCGGGGAGCAGAATCGAACTGCCGACCTCAGGGTTATGAATCCTGTGCTCTAACCATCTGAGCTACCCCGCCATTTGTTATTTTGGACTGCAAATCTAGCAATATTGTTATTGAAATGAAACATTATCTATAAAAGATTTTTCTTTATTGTGATAAGTATTGAAAATTGAATAACTTCACGTCCCATTTAAAGTACTGTATATGAGTAGAAATAAATTAATGTTTGAATTTGAGATCAATACTCCGGCCTCATTGCTCTATTCCTACTTTACAGTAGCTAAAAGTATGAAACAGTGGTTTGCTGATGATGTGATCGAGGACAAGGACGGAACAATTAACTTTAAATGGGATAAACAAGACCACGTTGCTAAGGTGGCTCAGCAAAAAGTAAATCAATTTGTAAAATATGTTTTTTTGACGGATAATTTACCAGATAAAAATGACCCTCCGTTTATTGAGTTTAAGATCGAAGTAAACGAACTTACTCAAACATGTTTTATTAAAATTACAGATTGTTATATGGAAGAATCAGATGAAGATGCTGCAGAACTCTGGAAAAATCTGATCACTGATCTTAAAGATGTGATAGGAGCTTAGGTTCTTCTTGCTCAAAACTCTTGCTATAATTACCACCCATCTTTCCCAAGCAAGGGTACAAATTTAAAAGCCCCAAATTCTTCTCTTTGAAATTCATTTTCTGAAATTCTCGTAATGCGAAGCATCATTTGATTTTTGTCGTCACCTACTGGAATTACTAATTTTCCTCCGATCACCAATTGATGAATTAATTTTTCAGGAATAGAAGGTGCGCCGGCGGTAACGATAATTCTGTCAAATGGAGCAAACGAAGGTAGGCCAAGGCTTCCGTCACCAAAGAAAAAATTAATTTTAGTTAATCCTGCTGAACGTAGAAAATTGGAAGTTTTATTGTAAAGGGCTTTATTGTACTCTATAGTGTATAATTTTACTTTCAGATGACTAAGCACACAAGCCTGATAGCCCGATCCAGTGCCTATTTCTAATACTTTCGTGTCTTTTCCTACTTCTAATAATTGAGTTTGAAAAGCCACAGTATAGGGTTGCGAAATTGTTTGGCCTTCTCCAATAGGAAATGCTTTATCCTGATACGCTTGTTCTAAGAATGCCTTGTCTAGAAAAACATGTCTGGGTACAGAAGCTATAGCATCGAGCACTTTTGTATCTGAGATCCCTTTCTCTTTAAGCTTTTTTGCTAATTGTTTTCTTAGGCCTTGCTCTCTGTATCCGTCTTGAAACATTCAGTAAAAATAATTATAGGTAAGGTATAAAGGTACGAAAAAATAAGTAGCCTGATATATCTTTACAATAATTAAGATATATCAGGCTACAATAAGAAACGCTGGGAATAATTATTTTTCTTGTATTTCTGCTTTGTAAATAAAATATTTGGTATCCCCATTCCATGGAAAAGTATAATATTTTTGTTTGTAGGATAATTTTATACGGTGACCATTTAGCATTGCCTTTTCCATTGCAGCAATTACTTCCTTGTCGCTATCTAGTACGGAAAAAGTAAATAAATTACCTACAGCAGCACTTGCTGCTGCCTGATCACTTACATACATGTAGGTGTTAAGTTCACCTTCCCAGGTTTTAAATATTACTCCTTTTCTGCTAAGCTTTACCAGTGTACCGGCTTTGTCTCCATCGCTATACGTTCCGAAAGCAAAAACTCCCAGAACTCCCAGACCTATAGCGATTACTAAAATTACACCTATAATTAATTTCTTTACCATAATAAATGATTATTAATTTGTATTTATAATTTTAATCCACCAAAAACTTTTTTCAAAAGATCGGTTGTTTGGTTTACCGGATTTTTTCTGATTTTCCCTTCTTCTTCTGCTACAAGTATAAAGAGACCTTTCAAAGCCTTGTTTGTGGTGAAACTTACAAGATCAGGGTTTACTTTTTTTACTAAAGGGATTTTGTTGTAAATTCCTATAATTTCAGTCCATTTGCTGGTTACGTTATTATCGCCTAAAGCTTTGCTTATATGTGGAGTGAAGCTGGAATACAATGAACTATAGGTTTGGTCTCTTAAATAATGTGTAGCAGCGGTGTCGCTTCCTGTTAGTATTTTTTTTGCATCTTTAAAAGTCATTCCGGTAATTGCCTTTTTAAATATAGGCGCAGCCTCAATAGCAGCTTGTTCAGCAGATCTGTTTAATGTCTTTTCAAAATCGTCTACTTTACTTCCGTATCCTAACTTTCTTAATTCATCAGCAACTTTTTGCGCTTCTTCAGGGAATGGAATTTTTACTTTTGGATTTTTGTAAAAGCCATCTACAACGTTTAATGACTTAGAAGCTTTGGAAGAGCCTTGAACCAATGCCTCCTTTAATCCATCAGCCACATCGGTGTCCGATAAAGCGGTAACTACAGCATTGCTATTGCTAGTTGTAGGAGTTGTCGTTGTAGAGGTTGTTGTTGTCGTTGTAGTCGTTTTTGGAGTAGTTGTAGTTGTAGTTGTAGTTGTTGGTGTAGTCGTTGTAGGCGCAAGGATTGTCTTTTCGGTTTTTTTAATTTCCTCTGTTACTTTGTTTACTGTACTGGTTTTAGTAGTTGTGGTAGTAGTAGGGGTAGTTGTTGTTGGAGTAGTCGTTGTAGGGGTAACGATTGCATTTTCGGTTTTTTTAATTTCCTCTGTCACTTTGTTTACTGTGGTAGTTTTAGTAGTAGTAGTGGAAGGAGTTGTTGTTGGTGTGGTAGTTGTAGTCGTTGTGGTTTTTTGGGTTGTGGTAGGAGTCGTTGTTGGTGTAGTTGTTGTAGGAGTTACGATTGCGTTTTCAGTTTTTTTAACTTCCTCTGTTACTTTTTTTATGTTTATCTGTGCGTAAGCGCTAGCAGATGCTAACACAAGTAGAAGTACTATATAATTTTTCATGGGTTATATAAATTTGGTTTAATTTCTTTTAAAAATACGAATATTGTTCCAAAAACGGAAATTATTCTTTTTTCTTGGTGATTTCTGTAAAGGTGTCCTTAGTTCTGATTAGTGCACTTATAATTGCAGAAAAGGCAATTCCTGCTACTAATATAAATATAAACGTGCCTCTGAGCTGATTTAATGGGAGGTAGGAGTCTTTTATTAAAGTGATTTGCGTTGCAATTTCATCTTGTTTTTTGAGCTCTTTTTGCATTTGAGGAACGGCAATGCTTAATACTTCGTCTGCGTAATTTTTATTTACATACTTAAAGTAAAGAAAATTTAATATTCCTAAACAAAGTGCCGTAAAAAAACAGATAACTAATCCCGAATAAATAGCTTGACCAAAATTTAAATCGTTGTTATAAATTTCCTTTTTGGTTTTAGTCATTCCCCAAAATAAACCTACCGCTAAGATTATAATTGGAGCGAATCCGGAAAATGATCTGACGAATTCATATTTTATTCCAAAGAAGTCTAAGAAAATTCCGTTTACTATAGCAATGACTACTGCAATGCCTACCCCATACATTATTCTGGTTTTCATCGGTTACTTAGAATTAAGAAGCGCTTGATTGATCTCAGCAATAATATCGTCAATGTGTTCTAATCCTACAGAAACTCTTATGAGTCCAGGTAAAATACCTACTGATTGTCTATCTTCTTCTGATAATTTAGAATGAGTAGTGGAGGCTGAATGTGTTACGATTGTTCGGCTGTCACCAAGATTGGCAGAGTGAGAAGCCATTTCAGTTGCGTTCAGAAATCTCCTTCCTCTTTCCAGGCCACCTTTTACAAGGAAGGTAACAATACCCCCACCCGCTTTCATTTGTTTTTTTGCCAATTCAAATTGAGGATGACTTGGTAGAAATGGATATTTTACCCATTCTACTTCTGAATGTTTTTCCAAATATTGGGCAAGTTTAAGCGCGTTTTCGCAATGTCTGTCCATGCGCAAGGCTAATGTTTCCAGACTCTTTGAAAGGATCCAGGAGTTGAATGGAGACAAAGCAGGACCGGTATGACGTGCAAAGAATCTTACTTCCTTAATCAGTTCTTTTGTGCCAACAATTATACCTCCAATTGCTCGGCCTTGTCCGTCGATGTACTTTGTAGCGGAATGTGTCACTACATGTGCTCCCCATTTTATAGGATTTTGCAGATAGGGAGTAGCAAAGCAATTATCAACATCAAGAAGTAAATTATATTTTTGTGCAAGTTTTCCCAGCCACTCCAGATCAATCAGATCTAATGCAGGATTAGAAGGTGTTTCCACCATAATCATTTTTGTATTTTCTTTGATCAGGCCTTCCCATGTTTCAGGTTTGCTGATGTCGGCAAAAGTATGTGTGATTCCCCAACGAGGAAATATGTTGGTTAGAATCTGAATCGTAGAACCAAAAACAGATTTTGAAACCAGTACATGATCTCCTGTTTTGAGGAAAGAAGCCATACTTGTAAATACAGCAGACATACCAGAAGCAACAGCAAAGCCATCTTCAGCACCTTCCATCTTACAGATTTTTTCTATAAACTCTGTATTGTTAGGGTTAGAGAAGCGGGTATAAATATTTCCCTGAATTTCATCCGCAAACAAAGCGCGCGCATGCTCTGCATCGTCAAACACGAAACTCGAGGTCATGAAAATAGGCGTCGAATGCTCGTTGTACTGCGTATGAGGAGTCTGAGTCCTTATTGCTTCGGTTTCAAATTTTTTATTTTTCATTCTAATTATAGTATTGAGTCCTGAGATATTAGTCCTGAGTAAAGTCCTTAGTATATCTTACCCAGGACTAATGACTCAATATTAATTACTGATCTCCATTTCATAAGTTATCTTTGCTGTCTTCTCCAATGTTTTGGCTACCGAACAATATTTGTCCATTGAAAGTTCGATTGCTCGTTTTGCTTTTGATTCGTCTATTGGTCCTTTGAAAATAAATTTCACATGGATATTGGTAAACAAAGAAGGCGTAGCATCTTTTTCTCTTTCAGCAGAAATTTTTATTTTAAAATCGGAAGGTTCTATTTTTTGTTTACGCAAAATATTCAACACATCTATTCCGCTACAGCCGCCAAGTCCCATAATCAGAAGTTCCATAGGGCGTGCACCGAGACCTAATCCTCCTATAGAAGGAGAGGCGTCGATATTTACGGTATTGCCTGATTCGTTTTTCGCTTCGAAATGATAGGCATTGTTCAGAAGGTTCAATTCAATTTCCATGATGCAAAGGTACAAGTATGGAAGCTTAAAAAAAACAGAAAACCTTTATATTATTTCAGATCTTTAGAAGTGAAAATTTCTGGTCTTGCATTACTAAAATTTGGTATCTGGATTTTCAAAAATAAATCCCCGTGCATGCGGTCCATCTTCAAAATCAATATTAAGACCTGTGACATACATAAAATGTTTTTTTTCAACATAGACCGGAATCCCTTCTATTTCAAACTCTTCGTCTGTATCGTGCTTTGTGTCAAAACCAAAAAGATAGGAGATGCCAGAACAGCCTCCTCCTTTTACGCCAATACGTAAGCCGTAGTTTTCAGGAATGTTTTTGGTTTTAAAAATGTTTTTTACTTCGGCTTCGGCAGCTTTGCTAAGGTTAAACGGTAATTTCTTGAGGGTGGTCAACTTCTTAAATTTTGCTTAAAATTACCAAATTAATCGCTTATTTCCTTCATTGGTTTATAATCGTTATAAGTCTTATCTTTGCCTTCTATTTAATTGTAAACAAATAATGGAGTTAAACGAATTAACAGCGATTTCGCCAATTGATGGCAGGTATAGAAAACAAGTAAAAGGGCTTGCGCCCTATTTTTCCGAATACGGACTTATAAAATACAGGGTACGAATAGAAATTGAATATTTTATCGCTTTGTGTGAATTCGGACTACCTCAACTGAAAGATTTTCCTAAAAACAGATTTGAAGGGTTAAGGGATATCTATCGAAATTTTACAGAGGTTAATGCAAAAAAAATAAAAGACACTGAAAAAATAACCAATCACGATGTAAAGGCGGTGGAGTATTTTATCAAAGAAGAATTTTCAAACCGGAGACTTGCTAAGTACAGTGAGTTTATTCATTTCGGACTTACGTCTCAGGATATTAACAACACTTCAATTCCATTGCTTATGAAAGAGGCTTTGGAAGCTGAAATTTATCCTGTGTTAAATGAAACAGTAAAAAAAATAAAAACGTTGGCTGTTCAGTGGAAAGCAATTCCAATGTTGGCTAAAACACATGGTCAGCCAGCTTCTCCTACTAAATTGGGGAAAGAAATTATGGTTTTTCACGAACGGTTGGAAAAACAAATCGCATTACTAAAAACGATACCACATTCCGCAAAATTCGGCGGTGCTACTGGAAATTTTAATGCTCATTTTGTAGCGTATCCCAAAAAAGACTGGAAGAAATTTGCTGAGAATTTTGTAAATAAAAAATTAAAACTCAGTAGAAGTACTTATACTACACAGATAGAACATTACGATAATTTTGGCGCGTTATGTGATAATCTGAAACGAATCAATACTATTCTTATCGATTTTGACAGAGATGTTTGGCAATATGTATCGATGAATTATTTTAAACAGAGAATCAAGGAAGGAGAAATAGGTTCTTCGGCTATGCCTCATAAAGTGAATCCAATTGATTTTGAAAATTCTGAAGGCAATCTTGGAATGGCTAATGCATTGTTCGAGCATTTTTCAGCTAAACTTCCTATTTCCCGTCTGCAAAGAGATCTGACCGATTCAACAGTTCTTCGTAACGTAGGAGTACCAATAGCCCATACATTTGTGGCTCTAAAATCTATTCTGAAGGGACTGGATAAGCTGGAGTTAAACAGAGATGCGCTTAAAGCAGATCTTGATGATAACTGGGCGGTAGTAGCAGAGGCTATACAGACAGTTTTGCGCAGAGAAGGTTACCCAAAACCATATGAGGCTTTGAAAAACCTTACGCGTAAAAATGAAAAAATTACGGCTACTACGATTCGTGAATTTGTGAAACAACTTAATGTAACTGATAAAATAAAAAAAGAACTGCTTTCTATTACCCCGTTTAACTATACCGGAATAAAATTTTAGTCAAATGAGAAAGCTTCTTTTTTTTATTATTTGTTTTGTTCCGTTACATAATTATGCTCAGGATAAAGATTCATTGATATTGGATGGAGAGTATCAGCGATTTAAACCTAATGCAAAACCTGAAGTAATTAAATACAAATCTACCGTTGTTTCGATTCCTTATCGTGAGTTTAGAGACGAAGGTCATAGTCCTCTTCTTCATAATGGTTTTACTTTTCAGATTGCGAAATACAATGAGCGGTGGAGAAAAAAATCGGTTACAAAGTTCGAGATGGTATTAGGGATAGGTCTGCTTCATTCAAATAAACATAAATTGGATGCATACACAAAAGCCAGTTGTTTGAATCTGGAAATAAATTACCATTATATGATTCCTGTCAAAAAGATCTTTAAAGGTAAAGGTGATTTGTATCTTGGAGGTGTCTTTACGAATGCATTTGATGGAAGATTATATTCATTTTTGCCTAATAATTCTTTTGGGTATGAATTTTCAAACGTCATCAATCCTGCTTCACATTTAACTTATAATTTCAAATTAGGTAAAGCAGAGCGTAAATACCAGGCTGGATTTAAATTTAATTTTGCGCTTTTGGCTCATGTAATAAGGCCGAATTATATTGGGATGGAACCACCGCAAACTTATATGAGTGAAAAAATTAAACCTTTTGCAATGCTTACACATGGCAATAAAATAGCGTTGCCCAATCATTTCTTTCGCATCAACACAGAAGTTTATTTCGACAGATTTAAAATAGGAAACAACGATAAAATTAGAATATTTTATGGCTGGGGTGTTCATGTAACTAAACTTCCACAATCTAATCCATTGTATTCGGCTTATCACAGTATAGGTTTTGTTTCGATGTTGTATTCTCAGAAATCAAAGAAAATAAGAAGATCAAAAAAAGTCGATTTTTTATGAAAAGAATAGTATATTCATTATTGGGGTTATTGTTGTTTGTAGTTTCTTCCTGTGAGAAATTATTGATTAAGCCAGACCCCAAAAATACTCCTCAGGAATGTTTCGATTCGATGTGGAAACGAATCGATGAAAAATATTCTTTTCTGGATTACAAACATATCAATTGGGATTCTGTAAAAGCAGTTTACCAACCACAGATAAAAGATAATATGAATCAGGTGGAATTGTTCAAGGTGTTGGATTCTATGCTTTATACCCTTAAAGACGGTCATGTTAATCTTGTCGCCCCATTTGATATTTCCCGTAATTGGCAGTGGTATCTGGGGTATCCTCAAAATTATAACCATTCAATTATTGAAAGAAATTATCTCGGAAATAATTATTATATCACAGGTCCTTTTACCAATCAATTATTTCTTTACAATAGTAAAAAAATAGGCTATATCTATTATGGTAGTTTTTCAGATAATTTTTCTGATTATGATCTTGATTTTATAATCAGTCGCTTTAGTACTGCCGATGGCTTGATCATTGATATTAGGGATAATGGTGGTGGTATTACAAATAATGTAAACAAACTTTTGAATAGATTTGTAAAGAATAAAACATTAGTGGGGAGGGATTTTGAAAAAAATGGTAAAGGGCATTCTGATTTTGGGATGGCTTATGAAATATATGCGGAGCCTACTTACAATAAAAAGGGAAATCTTAATCTTCAATTTCTTGACAAGCCAATTGTAATTTTAACAAATCGTTCTTGTTTCAGTGCCTGTAATATGTTTGTTGGTTTTATGTCAGTATTGCCGAATGTGAAAATCATTGGTGACAGAACAGGTGGCGGTGGTGGATTACCAACTTCCTATCAACTACCGAACGGATGGGTTTACAGATTTTCATCTACAGCCACATTATTGCCCGATGGCTTTAATATTGAAA
>JANYCO010000233.1 GCA_025360235.1 Cytophagales bacterium | reverse complement strand
TCGGAACGCCTCATAGTATAGGCTTCTTAGCTACAAGCTAAGAAGAACGGGGAGAACGGGGTACTTAATTTTATCTTCAACAACAATTTAAATTTTTCAAAAAAAAATTCTATCTTGAGAAAGTTTCAGTCTTCTTATCCAGCTGCTCATGTTATATAGTTATCACAAACATGCATTTATTTTTATAGCTCTTTTGAGTGTATTGATTCAATGTCATAAAAAGGACAAAAGCCCTTCAGCTAAAGAAATAGATAAAACAATCACTTATTTAAGTGATGTTTTATTTACAGATCAGCAACATGGATATGTTACCGGGGGAAATGGAGTAATACTAAGAACCAAAGACGGGGGAAATACATGGATACACAGAAATTATGCAGATGACGAAGCAAATACAAATGGTTTTTATCCTGATCTGACAGATGTTTTTTTTACTGACAGTAAAATTGGATGGGCATGTGGTGGAAATAATGGAATGGGTATTGTATTTAAAACAGTAGATGGTGGCGTAAACTGGACTCATGTTAATGTTCCCAGTAATCAAGTTCAAATTTTAACTAAAATATATTTTACAGATCACCTAAATGGGTTTGCCATAGGGAATGACAATTATTCTATCTCGTTAAATTATCTTACATTATGTGAAGCACCTCTCCCTGGCGGGTCGGAATGTGCAAAAACATCTTTATTGAAAACAAAGGATGGAGGTAATACATGGAATAAGGTTACACTACCGAGTGACTCTTCTATTTTTTCTTTAACATTTTCAGATAGCCAACATGGTTATATTTGTGGAGAGTACGGCCTATTGATGTATACCACAGACGGAGGGAGCTCATGGGCAAAACAAAATTTAATTTTTACAAACAGAACCACCACCGATTCTGTAGTTACAAAGAAAAATCATCTCACAGATATTATCTTTACAACTGCAGATACCGGATATATCGTTTCAGCGAGCAATTACATGGTCTCCACTATTTTCAAAACAACAGATGGAGGTGTTTCCTGGAATGACGTCGGATTATTCAGTGTTTATTCTCTTTTTAAAAACAGCGAACTTCTGTATTTTCCAAAGTTTGGTTTTTATAACGACAAGTCAATTGTTCTTTATGAAGATGGCTTAAGAAATGGGGGAAGCGTTAGCTATTTTTTAAGCACTGACGGAGGATTCAATTGGTATCAAAAGCAAGTTTCAGGTATTCCTCTAAGCGGTGATATTAATCTTATACGTTTTGGTTGCGTAAATTCTAATACTATGATTGGTATAAAAAGAGATTATACAAATTCGAATTTGAATAGTTTAAATAAAATTACATTCTAATGAAGATAAGAAATCTGATTTTCAGTATTGCAATAGGCACAGTACTCTTTATAAGTTGTGGTAAATCACCAGAGGTAACTCCTGTGAATCACTATACACTCAACCAGCCTGTCAACAAACCATCATCGTCTACTTCTTCCAATTATATTCAAAATCCTAATGGAACAAATTTGCCCAGGCCTCTTATCCCAGGGAGTCTGGAGGTCGTTATTGGAGTCGATACTTTTAGCAGTAATGCTCTTCCTGAAGATGGTTATGGCTATACCTATACAACTACAGAACCAGGCCGTTTCATTTGTAAGTTGTATTTAAATTCTACAGTAAATACGACTGTGTCAAGTTATATAAATACAACTATCGAAATAAGTACGCTCCTCTCCCCAATGATAGGCATACATACCTTAGGATGGAATTATGATGTGCCCTGGACGCATAATACGTATGTAAATGATGTGATCTTAACTTATTATACACTTTCGAGTTCATCTGGTTCTACTTATTCTCTTTGTACAGAAACCCATTTGCCCGTAGCTCCTACGACCTATAAGGTAAGTATTTTGAGCTCTAGTATTACCAATAATATCACAGTAATATCAGGCACATTTACAGCGGATGTATGTTTAAATTCCAGAAATCATTCCGCAGGTTCTTTAAGTCTAAAAGGAACGTTTACTAATCTTCCTTTATATCCAAATTGATTATATTCAGAGTCTCAAAGGTTCCCCACCGTGCTATGTCCCATGACACAGCAGCTTCCTGTGAAGAACTCCTATATATAAATAGTCCCTTTTGTTTATTTCCGCCCTTGTTGGAGCTTTTTCTCCAACAAGCGTTTCTTGTGGCTCTAAGGATTGAATGACTTTGTTTGTTCCAGTATTGCAAAAACAATTTTTTGTTATTAAAATAATAGTAAATTGTATAAGAAAAATTATTAGTTCTTTATACTTCAAAGTAACAGGAAACGCTTGTTGGAGAAAAAGCTCCAACAAGGGCGAAAAAGTATTGTAAATAAAAATACGCAATCGACTAAAAACTGCAAATGAAAATGCGCAAGTATAACAATTGTTTACAAATGGGGATACGCAACTTGAAAATGAGCGAATTAGGGGTGTTTAGTCGAAAAAGGATTATTTTCAGAGGGCTTGAAACTAAATGGGAAATAGACGCAATGCGTATATAAGAATGTTATAAGCCATTTTAGGACGACACAACAACAATGGAAACAAATTATATTTTAGACTTTTTTGGACATTCAATTTATCATCCGGACCTTGACAGGACATTGAATGATTTTGGTGCCATTTGCAAAGATAAATCTAAATTAGAACGTTACGACTCAATTAAAAGTAAATTGACAGGTGTAACATTTACATTTTGGTTTAAAGAATTTTACGACCAAATGATAGAAACGCCTAAAAGCACTTACCGACCAGCAAATGAGGACGAAGTGCTTTTACACGAAATGACATTTACAAACAAGGAAGGTGGTAATATTATTTGGCCATTTGGACTTAATTTCGGTGACCACTCCGACACTGTGACAAATAAGATAGGTGTAAAGCCATTCAGCAAAAGCAAAAATTACGACAACGAACATACTTGGACTTATTATAATGACAAGTTTGAAGTCATGCCTGTATTTGACGACAAATTAAATTTAATGTGGTTAAGAATTTGGGCTATTAAGAAATCAGACAAAAGGAAAATTGAACTTAAAGAAAATCTTAAACAACAAAATAAAAACATTTCCATTACACAAATTGATAAAATAATAGAACTCAAAAAATCAAAGCCAACCACTAATTGGCGACACAGACTAAAAGAAGGTGATTCAATTTTTAATGACAGTAATATTCTCGAATCAGAAACTATTCTCGACAGCTTTATTGACAATTTAGCAATAGCAACAAAGTCAAAAAAAGCTTCTTCAATTTATTCGACCGCAAAAAAGGTGACTGAAAGTTTTAATAAAGCAAATCAAAAGCATAACGACTTTATCGACACAATGGAGCGTGAAGAATTAGTAGATTTTATTGAGAATGCAATTAAATTAACTGGTTTTAAAATAGACAGCAGCGTTGACATAACAGAAGACTGGCGACAATGGTAAACGAAAGACAAAGAAAAACGCCTTATAACAGCGGCTTTGTGCAATGGCGGGTGACGTGGTAGCTGAAGTTTACCACATTTTATTTACATTAGCGGTGGCCGACAGTTTCGTGTTTCAAAACCGCCACTGACACAAAGCCGCAAACCGTTATAAGCCATTTTAATGACAGCTTTCGAGACCATACGACATAGTGAAATTGACGAAAACTTTCAAGGTATAAACTTGACTGAATTTGTTATGAAGGTTGACGAACAAACGGACAATGACAAAATTGTTGACACTTTTATTAGGTCAAAACAGTTTTCATTTGACAGCTTGCGTGACTGTGTAAAGGCTAACCCGGACAAAGGGTATTTGAGACAAGCATTTGATGTTGAAAAAGTAAAAATCTCTGACTTTAAGAAAACAGACAAGCATGGAGTATCAAAGTTTCTTTTTGACTTTAAAAATGAGCCTGACTGGGGTGATGACAGAAATGACTTTGCAAAACTACTTGACAGATATTTGGAAATTCACAACAAGTTTTTTACTGAGGGTGATTTTTATATAATCTCAAAAGACTGGTTTGACAAAG
>JANYCO010000214.1 GCA_025360235.1 Cytophagales bacterium | reverse complement strand
CTTCCTCCTGCTGCAACAATTCCTCCGTTAGGAATATCTGGTCTCTTTCCATTATTTTTACAAATATAATTATTGGTAATGGAAACATTGGAACAAGCCGAAAAAACCATTCCTGAATTTCCATTCCCAAGATTTGCTCCACCAGGACTTACACCAATATAATTTCCGGTTGCAGTAACGTTGGAGCAGCTTGTAAGTTCCCATGCATGTGATTTTGTTCCGCAACATTGCCCGTTAAACCCAATAACATTATTGGTAAGATTTAACGTATTGATAGCTGTGGTAACAAAAATTCCTGCAAAAGCATTTCCTGCATTACCAAAAGCCCTTGTTACACCGATATAATTTCCAGAAATCGTAACGTTAGAAAAACCAGTGGTAAGAATAATTCCACAAGAATTATTATCAAAAGAACCAGCTCCATTGTCTCCTATATCGTTATTGGAAATTGTAATGGGAGACCCAGTAACTGCACCTAATAAAACGATCCCTCCATTATCGTTACCAAAACCAGCAGACACATTTCCGCTAGCATTTAACCCGATTTTATTGGAAGAAATATTTAGACCGGAAAGATTTGCAGCAGAAGTAGAGACGATACCTCTGCCCGTAGAACCACCTGCATTGCTAATCACATTATTAGTAATTGCAGCGTTAGTACATGTTCCATCAAATTTAATGATTCCTGTGCCTGCGTTAAAATTAGAAATCTTAACCAAACCGGTTTTGTCTGTTCCAAAATAATTACCATCGAAAGTAGTTCCATTACCTCCAGTAATAGATACCAGCCCTTGAAATATGGCAAGGCCTGTCATTCCAAAAACATTCCGGTTACAATCGTTTAACCCAATAATATGGTTTGATCCGCCAGATATGTACATGAACGTAGCCCCCATGCAATCTGCTACAGCACTTGCTGCAGTACCCGCAGCATTAAGATTAAACCAGCAACCGTATATTTCATTTGTACCTGCAGTAAGCCTTGGGCTATAACCTTGAAGAATAAGAGCTCTTACAATAACGCCTGCTCCCTGAAGTGTAAATTGATTTGCAGCCCAGGGACCACCATAAGTAAGGATAACTTTAGGACTTCCACACCCCCAACCAGTAGCAGTTTCACCGTTGAGAATAATTTTCTGGGTGGCGTTACCAATTGTAATAGGTCCTGTGGTTGTGGTTATTGGCCCAACTATCCCAGCTCCAAAAATAATAGAATGAGGACCTGCTGAAGCGTCTCCATTTGCCTGATTAATACAATATAACAAATCCCCATTTACTCCAACTCCTGTATTCGTCCAAGTAGTTGCATTGACAGAATAAATCGTTGCATTGGCTTCAAATGTGAGAAAAGCTAAACCTAGAATCAATAAAAAACACTTCCTGAAACCTATTCGTGCATAATGTTCGTGAAACACTATATCGTCCTCTTTCCCTTCCATAATTTGGACACTGCGTTCATTAAGATTTGTAAACATCTTTTTCATTTTAGCTTATTTTATATTGATTATTAAGTGAGTGTGTCTGAAATCCAGAGTTTCAAAACCATTTATACTTAATAATAACCCTTGCTCAACTAAAAGTAACCAAACGCTAAAACATAATTCACCCGAAACCCACTGAAACAATAGAATCTTTAAATAAAAAATGGCGTAATAGTAACGATTTAAAGCAAAAATTTGTAATTAAATGGACAATTTATAAAATACTGTAACGCTTAATTTCATTTCTCAGAAAAAATAGGTAGTCGAATGAAAATAAAAGTAGGTAGTATTAAACGATATACTCCATAAAATAAACCAAACTACTTTCTATTAAAAGATCAAAAAATGATCTCCATGGAGTGAATGTTCCCGGAATTAGAATACTTCACTTTATGGTTTAAAAGTAATCCGATTTTTCTAACAATAGATAATCCTAAACCAATTGATTGTTCTGAGTCAGAATCTTTCTTAAAACGTTCAAACATATTTTCAGCCTTTACGGAGAGCGGTTTACCCGAATTTTCAACCAAAAAATGGAACTGATTTAACTCTATATTTAGGGTTCCGTTAGGAAGATTATGCTTAATAGAATTGGAAATCAGATTCGTAACTAATATTTCCGCCAGAATTGGGTTGG
>JANYCO010000211.1 GCA_025360235.1 Cytophagales bacterium | reverse complement strand
GTATTTTTAGATCAGCAGAATATTTTGGAAGGAAATGGCCGGCAGCTATTCCAAGTGCCATCCCGATGAAAATTTGAGTAGTAAGATTTAGTTTAAATTTATTCATTATTCTAATATGCTACACTCGTTTATTTTTCCTATGTGTAATAAAACAGCTTCAATAAATTTTAACGCAAAGAACGCGAAGGTTTCGCAAAGAGCACTAAGAAAATCGGTGCAATCCTTTAATCCATTAAATCAGTGATCCAAGCTTGATTACCTTATTTCTCAAATAGAAATCCGCAATCACCAACGCCGCCATTGCATCTACAATAGGAACAGCACGAGGCACTACACATGGGTCATGTCTTCCTTTTCCGGAAACGGTTACCGCTTCTCCTTTTTCGTTCACACTGTCCTGGTCTTTCATAATAGTAGCAACTGGTTTGAAGGCTACACGGAAATAAATATCTTCACCGTTAGACATGCCACCTTGCACACCACCGGAAAAATTAGTCTTGGTGTGGACCTTTCCATCTTTTATTATGAATTCATCGTTGTGCTCCGACCCTCTTAGTTCTATTCCTTCAAAACCACTGCCGTATTCAAAACCTTTTACGGCATTGATGCTTAACATTGCTTTGCCCAATTCTGCATGCAATTTATCAAATACTGGTTCTCCCAATCCCACCGGACAGCCTTTAATAACACAGGAAACAACGCCACCAATAGTATCCTGGTCTTTTCTTACCTGATCAATCAGTGCAATCATTTTTTCTGCCATCACGGGATCGGGGCATCTTACAATGTTGTCATCTGTTTTGCTTAAGTCAAGATCTTTGTAAGAACCTGGAAGTTTTAATGAACCCGTTTGGGAAACATAAGAAATTACTTCTACGCCAATTTTCTTTAAAAATAATTTTGCGATTGCTCCGGCAGCCACACGGGCCAACGTTTCACGAGCAGAACTTCTACCTCCTCCTCTGTAATCACGAAGACCATATTTCTCCTGATAGGTGTAATCGGCATGAGAAGGCCTGTATTTGTCTGCAATGTGTGAATAGTCTTTACTGCGTTGGTCTTCGTTGAAAACAACCATGGCTATTGGAGTACCAGTGGCTTTCCCTTCAAAAACTCCCGAGAGAATCTGAATCTTATCTTCCTCTTTTCTTTGAGTAGTGATTTTTGATTGACCTGGTTTACGTCTTTCCAATTCCTTCTGAATAAACGCTTCGTCGATCTCCAGTCCTGCGGGACAACCTTCCAACACTACGCCTACACCTATACCATGTGATTCACCAAAAGTGGAGATTTTGAAAATTTTACCGAAACTACTACTCATTTTTTTAAAACTAAAACTGCTGTGACTACTAACATTGATAATATGATCATGTTTGCCCAAAGTTTTAGATCATTGTCTTTGGTGAACGATCGTATTTGATTGCTATCCGTGTTGATTCTATTGTAAAAATCTCCTGGATTATTGACCGAAATATAGTTATTTTTCAGGCTTTCTCCACGTACTTTCAGACTAAGTGCTGAGGTAAGTGTGTCAAACTGTCTTGTCACAGGATTAAAATAGTACCATTTGAAAAGACCTGACAACTTAAAATCACCTGGTTCCTTAGGAGTAACATAGTATACAAAAGATTTAGCCCCAAATACAGTACCTTGCTGGCGAAAAACTTCCTGTGTAATCTTTGGAGAATAAATATCAAAATATTCACCTGGATAAATTTTAGGTTCTGTTATGGCTGCAATATTGCCTTCTCCAACAATTGTAAAAGTATATTTAAAACTTTTACCCGTAATAATTTTATTGGGAGAAACACTTTCGCTTAATCTGAAATTTCCTACTGCGAGTTGTTCTTTCCCCTTATTTTTAGGCAATCTCGTTACTTTTATCAAAAGAGGTTGAGTTGAAAAATTCTTAATTACAGTCTTTCTTTCCAGACTCTCTGTTTTATTTTTTGCCAGTGCATAACTAAGAACCGAAAGTTTCAGATCTGGGATCCTGATATTATTAGAATCAAGCGGAAAGAAAACCCCTTCATAGAGCTTCCATTTGGTATATTTTTTTTCTCTTATAGTAATGGTATCTACCAATATTTCATTGGGAAGGGCGAAGTCTTCGATGAAACAAGAAGCAGATTTCATCCTTTTTATAAATTCTTTACGCTGTTCATTCAGGTCTATAAAAGTAATTTCAGCTTTATTTTGAGTGGAAATTAAAAGAGATACTGTAATGCCAAAACCTTCTCCGGCATATACTTTTGTTTTGGTAGAGCGAATATCAAGCAGTGCGTCCAGTCTGGATTCTTCAAATTCAAGATCATTGTCGATTTTAATTATAGGTTCTTCTTCTGTTCGGGAATTATATTTTGGGGAGACCGACACCAAAACCTTCTTTGAGGCATAGACTTTATCTTTTATTTTTATTCTGACAGGATTGACAATAAAAGTACCGGCCTTCCTTGGCTTATAATACTGAACAATCTTATATGATTTTGGCTCTTCCTCTTCAAGATAAAGCGTTCTGCCTTTTTCAAAATCTGCTATATCGGGGAAAAAATAGTTGCGATAGGCTTTAAACTCCCTTTTGTAGTCTTTTGGGAAATAAATAGTAACAATAAATTTATCACTTAAGAGCAGGTCAGTTTTCCCAGTAGAAACCTCTATTTCCTGGGTGTACCCTTTAGAACTGAAAATGAATAAGTTCAGTAGTGTTAAAAGTACTATTCCAATATATTTTATATTTTTTCTAACTTTTTTGAGCATTTGTCGTTTAACCACTAAAGCAAAAGTACTTTAATACTGGTAATAATCGCTTAATTATTAGTTTTAAATTAAATAATGCCTTATGTTTTGAATACCATTTTAGATGTAATATATTTGTATATATTTAACTGATAACCTACGGAACCTTATGTTAGACTACGTAAAAATTATTCTCCAAAAAGTAAGTTTTAACGAATATCTTTTTGAAAAGGAATTAGGTAAAAGCTTAAAAAATCTTCTTAGAGAGGATGTTTTGGAATTAAAGAAGTGGTGTTATGAACATTTCAGTGATTCGTATCTTCAGATATTGAATCAGTATTTTAGTTAATCTACCTATTTTGTATAAAGGTAATATTTCTACGTATTCCTTTATATTTTGAACGTTTTATAGCAGAATCTTTGAAGAGGGGGCCGAAAGCCTCCTCTGTCATTTCCTCCCAATCCTTATTCCTCATCGCTACCAGTTCCTCGTTGGGCTTAAACTCCATATGTTGATTTCTTTTCGAAAAACTATTCCACGGACAAACATCCTGGCAAACATCACAACCAAAAATCCAGTTGTCCATTTTACCTTTAAACTCCTCGGGAATATTTTCTTTTAGCTCTATTGTTAAATAAGAGATGCACTTGCTTCCATCAATCGTATAGGGAGTTTGTAGCGCATCTGTTGGGCAGGCATCTATACATCGGGTACAACTGCCACAATAGTCTTTGATAGGGCCATCGTATTCCAGTTCGATATCCAGGATCAGTTCCGCAATAAAAAAGAAACTCCCCTTATCTCTGTTAATAAGATTTGTATTTTTACCAACCCAACCTAAGCCACTCTTTTTTGCCCAGACTTTATCCATCACAGGGGCTGAATCAACAAATGCTCTTCCGTTTACATCTCCAATTTCTTTTTTCAGAAAATCGATGAGTTCTTTGAGTTTATCTTTGATGACCGTATGGTAATCCCTTCCGTAAGCATATTTTGAAATTTTATAGTCAGCATTTTCGAGTTCCCTTTCCGGATAATAATTTAACAGGAGTGAAACCACTGACTTTGCTCCATCTACTAATAATCGGGGGTCAAGTCTTTTGTCAAAATGATTTTCCATCCAATGCATAGAGCCTTGCTTTCCTTGATTTAGCCAGGCTTCCAGACGTGGGGCTTCTTCATTTAGAAATTCTGCTTTTGAAATACCACAATACTCGAAGCCTAGTTGGTGAGCTTTTGTTTTGAGTAGTTGTGTATTGTGGGATTTCATAGGATAAAAGTATGAACTATCTGCCAGCTGGCGAACGCTGATGGAATGATTGGCATGACACCATTCGATATAGCCATCATCTAGTCAGCATTTACAGTTTGTTTGCTTACGTTTCTATACAAATAAGTGCCGAATATATGTCTTCTGGCAAATCTTGGAAGAGCAGAAGAGATAAGGAGTTTGTTATATACATTTCTCGGAACCCCAAAATATTCATAAGCACTTCCATCCTGAAAAGTAATTTTTAATCGCGCACCTTTGTAGATGAAATCATCAATGCCAGAGGTAGTAGTGGTTTGTGTATACTCCTCTAAATTTTCAGCATGTGTTTCCGCAGAAATACTTACTAAAAAATGATAGGCTTCGATGATGCTTTTGCTTTTAATTTCTGCTTCCGCTTTTTTCTCTTCGTCATTGGCAAATTTATCTGGATGCCATTCTTTTATTAAATTTCTGTAAGCAATTTTTAAAGCAGCCAAATCAGTATCCTGATCGGCGTTAAATAATTTTCTGTATTCAAGGATGTGTTTCATGGTAATTTCTTTCAGCGCTTCAATTCTATTCGACCTTGTGGTCTGGACTTAAGTGGCAAAGATAGTGAAATTTTGCTTAGGAAGGAAGTCTGAACTATGATTGCGCTGGTTGACTGACAAGGCATGATAAAGGAGTAAACAGTAACAGTCGAGAAGCAAAGACTTTAGTAATGAAGAGCGACTACTCAATAATTAAAAGACTCATGCGAAAGCATCGGAATCAATCTGAATAATTCCTCTTCTTCCATCTCTTTCACTTCTCCGGGAGGCAGATCATTTAAAAATAAATCATCAATCGAAAGACGGATTAAACGCAAGCAACGATGTCCGGTACTAAAAACCATTTTCCTTACCTGATGATACTTGCCCTCGGTTAGGGCAATAGTTAGCCACGTGTGAGGATATTCGCAGCGTTGGTCATGTGCAAAAGGATACAAGGTCATTGGATCACTCATTACCTCTACCTTTTCAGGAACTGCGTTATAATGTTCCCCCTTTTTTATTTTAATTGAAATACCTTTCTTCAATTCCTCAATCGTTTCCTGTGTCATTTTATTTTTAACTAAAACCAAATAGGTACGTGCATGTTTTCTGACACCCTGAAAAAGAAGTTGGGTAATTTTTTTATTTGTTGTCAAAAGCAATAACCCTTCAGACTCCCTGTCCAGGCGACCTATGGCATGTGTGCCTTCTGGAAATTCAAAGGCCAAATCACCCAACAGTCTCACTTGATGAGGACTTTTAAACTGAGAGACCATATTCTCGGGTTTATTGAGGATGAAGTAGTGGTGCACTTGAATTTAGAAAACTATTTAGTACAAGATAAGGAAAAGTATCTAAAGTTTAAATCGTTTTCACTACCTTTGTTTCCCATTTTAAAATAAGGCATGAAAGCCGAAGAATTAATTACGCTATACACCTCTGACGGTATTACAAAAACCGTTTATGAAAGGTTAACTGCGCCCATTCCTCAACATATTCAACTCAAAGGCCTAATAGGAAGCTCTGATGCTGTCATAGCTGCTGCTATCTTTAGTTTGAAAAATGAAGGACAGGTTTTTATTCTCCACGACAAAGAAGAGGCATTTTATTTTTTAAACGATCTACAAAATCTTCTTCCGGATATGGAAATTCTCTTTTTCCCTACTTCCTACAAAAAACCATATCAGTTCGAAGAAACTGACAACGCCAATGTACTCCAGCGCGCAGAGGTTCTGAATAATCTAAATACACGAAAAGAACCACAACTCATTGTTTCCTACCCAGAAGCTTTTACGGAAACGGTAATCACCAAAAAATCATTAACCAACAATACCTTTCGCATAAACAAAGGAGAAAAGATCGATGTTCCCTTCCTCACCGAATGGCTCCACTCCTACGATTTTGAAAAATCCGATTTTGTTTTCGAAGCAGGACAATTTGCGGTGCGCGGCGGGATCATGGATATCTTTTCTTTCTCTAACGAATTTCCATACCGCATCGAACTTTTCGGCAATGAAATAGAAAGTATCCGAACATTCAATCCCGATACACAACTGTCAGTAGAAAATAAAGAGAATATTTCTGTTGTTCCCAATGTGCAGACTAAACTGCTTCAGGAAAACAGGGAGTCCTTCTTTGAATTTATTCCTTCCTCTTATTCCATTTGGATAAAAGACGTACAACAAACACTCGATGTGGTAGAACACTCTTATAGCAAGGCTATCCTTGAATATGAAAAACTTCAAAAAGCTTCCGGTGGAAATAATTTGATTACAGTTCCTGAAACACTTTTTGAAAATTCAGAAGCACTAGAAAAACAATTAAAAAATTACCACACGGTAGAATTCGGAAATCATTTCTATTTTAAAACAGAGTACTCTTACAATTTTAAAATAAAACCCCAGCCCTCTTTCAATAAAGAATTTAAATTACTCTCAGAAGATCTTCACGAAAAACAATCTGCACATTACCTGAATATTATTTCCGCTGAGTCCTACAAACAAACTGACCGTCTCACAACGATCTTTGATGAAATCGATGCGAAGCTCTCGTTCAAAGCCATGAACGTGGCTCTGCGAGAAGGGTTTGTTGATGAAAGTTTGAAAATTTGTTGTTATACCGACCATCAAATTTTTGAACGGTTTCATCGCTATAAACCAAAAGAACGATTCTCCCGTTCCAAAGCAATTACACTCAAAGAACTTCGCTCGCTCCAACCAGGTGATTATGTAGCACACTCAGAATATGGAATTGCACGTTTCGTAGGATTAGAAAAAATAATCAACGATGATAATTCTCAGGAAGCAATTCGTCTGATATTTAAAGACAACGACTTACTTTATATAAGCATTCACCAACTTCACAAAATTTCCCGCTACAGCGGAAAAGATGGCGCTCTCCCACAACTCAGCAAAATGGGCTCCGGCGATTGGGAAGCGAAAAAGAGCAAAGTAAAAAAACAAGTAAAAGATATAGCGAAGGAACTGATACAATTATATGCCCTTCGAAAAGCAGCTCCTGGATATGCCTATAGTAAAGATTCGTTTTTGCAGGTAGAACTGGAATCTTCCTTCATCTACGAAGATACGCCCGATCAGGCAAAAGCTACCGCCGATGTAAAAGTAGATATGGAAAACCCACACCCTATGGACAGACTTGTTTGCGGTGATGTGGGTTTTGGAAAAACAGAAATCGCAATACGCGCTGCGTTCAAGGCTGTATGTGACAATAAACAAGTAGCCATTCTCGTTCCTACTACAATACTGGCAATGCAGCACTACAAAACCTTCCGCGACCGTTTAAAGAACTTTCCTTGTGTGGTGGAATACATCAACCGTTTTAAAACAGCGGGACAAGTAAAAGAAACCTTGCAACGTGTAGCCGAAGGAAAAACAAATATTCTCATCGGTACTCACAAGCTGATTGCGAAAGCGGTGAAATTTAAAGAACTTGGATTACTGATTATAGATGAAGAACAAAAATTTGGTGTAACCGTAAAAGAAAAATTGCGCGAATTTAAAGTAAATGTGGATACACTTACTCTCACCGCTACACCCATTCCGCGTACCTTACACTTCTCACTAATGGGTGCAAGAGATTTATCCATCATCGCTACTCCTCCTCCCAACCGACAACCAGTGACTACAGAAATACATGTGTTCGGCGAAGAATTAATCCGGGATGCAGTAGCCTATGAATTGAAAAGAGGCGGACAAGTATTTTTCGTACACAACCGAATTTCAGACATTGAAGAAATAGCAGGCACTATTAAAAGACTAGTACCAGATGCCAGAGTAGCGGTAGGTCACGGACAAATGGAAGGTGACAAACTGGAAAAGATAATGATGAGTTTTGTGGATGGTGACACTGATGTATTGGTCTCTACCAATATTATCGAATCCGGGTTAGATATCCCGAATGCCAATACCATTATTATAAACAGAGCAAACATGTTTGGCTTATCTGACCTGCACCAAATGCGCGGAAGGGTAGGCCGATCCAATAAAAAAGCATTTTGTTATTTACTCACAGCTCCCATAGCCAATCTTCCTGCTGATGCACGTAAGCGATTAAATGCGTTAGAAGAATTCTCTGATCTTGGAGATGGCTTTAAAGTAGCCATGCGTGACCTCGATATCCGTGGCGCTGGAAATTTACTGGGTGCCGAACAAAGTGGCTTCATCAGCGATATAGGATTTGAGATGTACCATAAAATACTTGATGAATCAATCCAGGAACTGAAAGAAACTGAATTCCGAGATTTGTTTGCCAAAGAAATTGAACAGCGTGAACTGAAGGCCCTAAGTCCGGACTGTACTATTGAAACGGATCTTTCCATTATCATTCCGGATGCTTACGTAAGCAATATTACGGAACGCTTAAATTTATATTCTTCTATTGATAGTCTTAAAAGCCAGGAAGAATTAGAGATGTTCCGTGTTTCTCTTATCGATCGTTTCGGGCCATTACCTAAGCAGGCGGAAGACTTGCTCAATACAGTACAGATGCGTTGGAAAGCAGAGAAGCTAGGCTTTGAAAAATTGATACTAAAAAACGGAGTGATGAAAGGTTATTTCGTTCCAGGTGAAAACGAATCTTATTATAAGTCTGAAGTATTCGGTACCATATTGACCTACGTTCAAACCCACTCTAAACATTGCAGTCTGAAAGAACAGCAAAAAAAATTGATACTGTTTGTAGACAATATCAATACTGTAGAAAAGGCGACTATGTTGATGGAAGACATCCTTAGTTTAATTAAAAATTAAGAGACTTTATCTTAATTTTTAATTCTCAATTAACTTTAGTAGCCTATCGTCACTTCCCCTGCAGGAGTTACAACAACCGAGTAGTCAACTCCATTCGATGAAAGGTGAACTCTATAAAAGAAGTTATTTTTGAAGTTTACTTTTGTAACTTCTGTGATAACCGGGCTTGGAAGTGTAACGGATATAAAGGCTCTCCCTTTTCCTGGCACTTTTTTATAATCAACACTATAATCTGTTTCTACCAAATTTCCTGACTGATCGTATAAAGCGGCTACGTATTTTCTTTTTAATAGAAAATCGTATTCTACTGTACCGTTGGCTTTATCGAAACGGTGTACATTTTTAGCATGATGAAAAGTTTGACGAAAGGCTTTGTTTTCTTTTTGATTGGTTCTATTTTTCCCAATTGCGTTTAAATTTAAAAATAAAACACATATAATTCCGGCGATATAGATGATCTTTTTCATAATTGTTGTTGTTTTAATTAATTTATGATTCAAAAGTACAACACAATTCTGATTGGAATCAGTAGGAAATCTGGGTAAATTCTGAAGTTGAGCAAATTAGATAAACAGTTCATTAAAGTCAAATGCAATGGACAATTGTAAAGACTACTGACAATTCATCACTCTCAATACCTCTGCTTCTGTGCTTCCCATGGCTTCAGCTTTTTTACATACCTCACAACCGGATGGAATATCTTCTATTTTAAAATACAGTTCTGCAAGAAAAACATAATAGGCTTTTAAATTTTGTTGATCAATTGGTATTCCTGATTCCAGAAATTTTTTCAGCACAACGATAGAATTTTTATAGTCTTTGGCTTTATTATAAAAAGTAATGTATTCCGCATATGCCCTGTCATTCTTTGGCGCTATACTGATCGCCCTTTCATAATCTTTCTTCGCAAGTTCGCTTTTGCCAAGAAAATCATAAGCATTCGCCCGTAATACATAAGCATCATAAAGGGTACTATCGTATAATAAAGCATTACCACACGACTTTACTACTTCTTCAAAATTTTCCATATCATAAAAAGGCCTTGCCCGTATATAATGAAACCTGGCATTTTTAGGATCTTTTACAATTGCAGCATCACAGTCCTCTATGGCTCCTTTATCATCGTTGATGAAATCATCCTTGAACTTTGCCCTTTCAATCAGCATGGCAGGATCATTCTTGCTTACCTCGACAGCTTTGTCATAATCTTTTAAAGCTGCATCAAAATTTCCACGTTCCTTATAAAAATCTCCACGCTCATAATAACTTTTGACATTTTCGGGAAATAATTTTACTATTTTATTATACACCTCTTCCGCTTCATCCATCCTATATAATAGTTTCAAAGCTTCTGCCTTATTAACGTATGTTGTTGTAATCTCATCGGTTTTTCTGGTTTCAAAAAAAATTGACTTGTTATAATCAACAATAGCCGCTTCGTAATTACCTTGTAACTGATTCAAATAACCACGATTATTATATACGACTGCATTATTTGAATCAATCCTTAAAGCACTATTCAGATCTTGAAGAGCACCTTTATAGTCTTTCCTGCCCTCTCTTATTCGAGACCGGCCAATATAGGGCCCCAAACTACTTTTATCAAGTTCAATAGCTTTATTAAAATCAATTAATCCACCACTACTGTCTTTTAAATATAGAAGTTTAATCAACCCGTTATTATAATAATCCATCACATCCGCTTTACCGGAACTGATTTTTCGCGTAGTTTTTTTAAGTAAAGAGGAAATCTCTTTTTCTGATTTCTTAGACAATTGTTCAACATCATACAAATATTTGTCCTGAGCATTTGTAATCCAGGAAAGATGTATGCTTAAAAACAATAAAAGAAATAATGGAACTGATTTCATAGGTACTAAGATAAACATTCTAAAGAAAAAATATTATAATAGTTCTGTTTTCTTGTATTGTTTAGCTCTTCACCGAAATCAGTGCCAGAGAAGCCCAACCATTATCATGTTCATGGATACCTCTTTTCTCACTTTCTTCTTTTGCCAGTAAAATTTTCTTGCGGAAACTCCAACAGGTTTCTCTCCTAAGATCAAGAATAGTAGAGAGTTCTTCAAGCGTTAAAGTTTTATCTTTTACCGTTACGAGGTAAACAAGGTAAAAGGCTTTTGTAATTGGGAATTTTAATTTATGGAACAGGGTGTCACTGGTCGCAGACTCTTTGTAATTGCAATTCCTGCAACGCATAATATGATGTTCTTCGTCCACAGTAGCTTTCTTATAGCCGCATTTTTTACATTGATAACCGTCTTTCCATTTAAGTTCGGAAAGATAATTGAGGCAACTGTTTTCATTGGGAAAAACTTTCTGAAATTCATCAAAGTTGACATCCTTTGCCAACACTCTTGATTTATTTATTTCGGTGTTATCGGTAATGAGTTTCTTATTATCCTGATCCAATTGAGTATTCAAGAGTTTTATCTTATCGTTCAACTCTTCCAGTTCCTGATTTTTAAGATTCAGTTTCTCCAACACCTCATTTATTTCCTTAGTCCTTTCAGCCACTTTAATCTCAAGTGTCTGATTAATTTTATCTTTAAGCAATTCCTTTTCCTTCAACTC
>JANYCO010000199.1 GCA_025360235.1 Cytophagales bacterium | reverse complement strand
TATTCATTGACCGCAAGAGCTACTGATAATTCGGGGGCAGTGACTACTTCTGCAGCAGTATTAGTCGTTGTTACTACTACTACGAGTACTGCTGATATTTTAGGAGTGGATTGTGGCAATTCAAATACAATGATTTCATTCGAATTAAACAGTGCAAAACGTGTCAATGCTACCTCTTATAACTGGTGGTATACAGGTTCTGTACAAAATACCAGTATTAGTGCTACTACTCCATATATTGTTACGTTGCAGACGGGTCCTAGTTTTTCTGCTGGAGAGGTATGTGTTGGAGTCAATTATAGTGCGGCTCCATGGTATGCCAGTTATTGCAAACCAATTTCCAAATGTAACGCTGCTAAAATGGGAGATATAGAGAACGATGAAAGCTTATCTAAAATATCTGTTACCTATCCTAATCCAAGTAATTATGAATTCAATTTAGTGGTAAAAGCGAATGTATTAAAAATGGAAATTATAAATGAAATAGGAGAGACTGTTTTTTCTAAAGAAAAAGTAGAAGAAGGATATAATGTCTTATTCGGAAATAATTTTAGTGCGGGTATATATTTAATAAATATCCTTTATCAGGATGGAAAGTACGAAACTCAAAAATTAATTAAGATTAAGTAAAGAAGAGATTTTCATAGAGTATGAAGAGGTGGTTATTCTAAATAGTCACCTCTTCATTTTATTTGGGGTCTGACTCCTGCTTCGTAGAAATAAATAGAAAAGGAGGTAGAGAAGTACGAATTTTCAGGAGGGGAAATGATCAATGTATTGCGTTATTGTGCTATACATTTAGGTTTCCCCAAAAGTTGGCCATTTAAAATTAGAGGAAATCGAAACGTGACGTTCGATGTACATGCTGACTTATTCAATAATTATTTTCTTAATTATAAAATCATTCCCATTCTTTACTGACAACATATATGTGCCCGTAGAAACAGAATGAATAGAAAATGGTATAGATTCGTTGAAAAATTCTTTGGTGACAAGTTTCGAATCAATTTGGTTGCCAGATGAACCTATCAATTCAATTAATACATCCTCATGATTGTTTTCTCCAGACAACTGGATAGTAAGTTCATCACTCCTGTTTTGGAATGCACAAAAATCTAAAGCTGTATGTTCCTGCACTGTTATTGTTTGTAAATTTTTTGTCACTCCTTTATTATCTGTTTGAATAAGTCTATAATAAGAAATTCCTGCACTCATAACGTCCGTATATTCATATTGGGAAGGAGTATAACTATTGCCTCTTCCTGAAATTTTACCAAGATCAGTGAAATTTGTTCCGTCAGTACTTTTCTGAATGGTGAAATACAGGTTATTTATTTCTGATAGGGTTATCCATTTTAAATATACATTTCCATGTTTTGGTGTAGCAGTAAAAACAGCCAGTTCCAAAGGAAGTGTTGTAGCTTCCACGGCCGTCCATCTGGAAAAATCTGTAATACCTATCTGAAAAATAGTATTGGAAGCTGTATTTACCAGGGAGGTAAGCTGCTGCTGCCAAAGAGGAGTCACAATATTAAATGGTAGTGGTGCTTTATAAAGAAATAACAAAGATTCATTTGCTCCATTTAGCTCATTGTCAAAATAACTAAAAGTAATGGAAGCGTTCAGGCCTATATTTATGGCAGGTATAATATCGAAATATCTATTTATGTTAATCCCACCTGCATTAGTAGCAACTCCAGTCTCTCTTACTACTGAGGTAGCATTAGACAATAAGGTAGTTTCGCTAATGGTCAAGCCAATTCCTCCAAAGGACTGAACTCCTGCACTGATCCCTATGTTTCGAGTAGCATGTACATAGCCGCTTACGAAACTTGTAGGATTTACAGGCACTTCCACCAACTGGCCTGTAGAATCTAGATCAAGAGTATCTATATTAGTGTTGAGAATGCCCTGCAAGAGAGTTACATTACCATCACAGGACAAATGATTGCCAAGTGAAACACCTGCTGCATTATTGATGGTAAGATGATGCAATAAACCACCCGATGGATTGGATATTTGCTGAAAGGAAGAACCATTGAATAAGATTGTACCATTATTATGAGTATAGCTGCCACCTGAGAAGGTAAAATTTCCGGTTATCGACAAGAGACTATTATTGGCGGAAAAATTTGTACCTGCTATAATAATGTCAGCAAAATTCATGTTGCCGGTACCTCCAACCAGTGTACCACCTTTAAGCAGTGCACCACCTGCTCCTACACTCATATCATTTGTAGTCTGTAAAATGTTGGCGGTGTAAAAAGCAGTAATATTTAGTTTGGCAACAGATGTTGTAATGTCGAGTATACAGTTCCCTTTCCCATTATTATCAAAAACAGCAGTATCAATTGTAGTTGGGATAGAAACACCACCAACACCACCGGAACTCGCTGACCAGTTAGCAGTATTGCTCCAGTTACGATTGGAATTGTAATAGCTGAAATAATTAAACTCGATGGTTCCCTGGTTTCCAGAATAATTTTCACCACCTATTATGAACCGTAATTGTGCAGTAAGGGGATTCCATATGAATATATTAAGAGGAATAGTGAAGTAACCTATGGTATTCTTGGCGGGTAAAATAGTTTGCTGTGCCAGATATGTTCCGTCAGACTTGAATTCTTGTACTTGTATAAAAAAACGTTGATTACCTCCGGTTAGCTTTACTACATGGAATTCAACCACACCGTTTATTGCATCTAGTGGCAGTAAATTGGGAACTCCTGCGGTTTCATTAAATAACCTATTTGCATAAAAACCAATAGCATCATCCATTTTTAAAACAGCATTGCCTGTAGTACCGGATGAATTCCAACTGCCTGTGTCATCATCTTCTATCAGGTTCCAACTGCTTAGTTCCGCCGGAGTAGCGAAGTTGTTTTGATACAAAGAATTTCCTACCCAGTATCTTGGTATCTGAGCAACTATTCTGGTACTCATGCAGGTAAGCATAAAACATACAATAAAATATCTAGTTTTCATTTTGGTAAGGGGGTATTTAATTTCAACGTAACAGATTTTGTTTTTCAAAAGCAAACCTATTACTATTCAGATGATTTCAACGATGCTTTAGTATATTGGTTAAAAATAGCACGTACCTTAGATGTAATAAATTTAACTTATTTAGAAATACTATAATAAATGATATTCTAAAAAGTTTCAAAATTGTTTTTTGATGCTATACGATGTAGTAGGTTGCTAGTATTTATACTGATGTAGTAAAAAGTACCACAATGTATTATTTATGGGAGGGTTACATGGCTAGTTCATACAACAATTTAGTCAATGGCACTTTATATTTTTCGACACACTAACGGCAAAAGATGTTCGTGTCAACTGGTGGGGAAATGATCAATGTATTGCGTTATTGTGCTATACAAGCGGCTAAGAGAAATGAAAAGAGAATAACTATTTACGGATATAATTACTGGATTAAAGAGAGAATACTATAGGGAAATTGTATTTTCAAAATTCAATATAAATAAATATGAAAAGAAGTATTCGCTTTCCGAAATACAGGATTAGAAGCTTATCATTCACAATTAAAATAGACAGCTTTCTAAATAACAAAAGCTGAAATTTTAATTACCTTATTGACAGTAAATTTGGCATGAAAAAGTTAGATATGAGGCCCCTCCTGGGAAACTTATAAAAAAATAAATTGGAGTTATATTTTTATCATTAAGCTGTTAATGGAAACAGTATGCAATTAATAAAGTAAATCATAGAGAATACAAAATTTTAAGCGATAAACTTAAAATGAAAAGTACCGTGTCTAGTGTTTTCCTCAGCCATGGATTAAAAATAAGGGAGTAAAGAACAGTTCTTTCCTCCCTTATTTTTAATCCTTATTTCCCTACTCCGTGCTATGCCCCCTGACATAGCACCTGTCACTATGAAAGGAAAGGCAGTAATGGCTGTTTGCAGGCAATCAAGGGCTTTTGTTTTTTACTCCATACTTGCGCTCACACTCTAGACTTTGCCTTTTGTTCGGTTTCGGAAAATTTCATCTTTCTTCCCGATTTGTTTCATATAAATGTTTCACCGACTATAACCTTGCTGTCGCTCTTGTAGACTGACTGCTATTAATTATACTCAATTAACTCCCACGCTACGCTCTTTATATTGTCCGAACTATACTATACACTGATAAACTAAGGAATAGGAACAGAAAAGATGCAAATTAACTCCCGCACAATGCTCATTAACCCGAAAAGGATACAAATTAATTCCCGCACAATGCTCATTAACCCGGAAAGCTTACAAACTAACTCACTTATAATGTTTATTACAGCTCCTCTGGTGAAAAAAAATAAAAAAGCCCCGTCAATTTACTCGACAAAGACGGGGCCTGGATAAAACATAGTACAGTTAAACAGTTGTAGGAAACGATACAAACCTAAAGGACTGCCTTCTGCCAAATTAATTGATCTGTGCGAGTGCGGGGAAACATTATAGGACTATAAAAAAGACGCACAATAAATTGCGCACCTCATCTTCTTGATTATAATATTATGTTACTGAGTTTGTAAAATCGTATTTATAAATTAGTTTTTTACTATTTTTATAATTTTAACTTCCGCTCCTATTTTAATATAAGCTACATAAAAACCAGATGGAACAGGGAGTACGAGTTTCTGCTCTTCATTTATAGAAATATTTTTATTTTCGTAAACAACCCTGCCACTTATATCTAGCAATTCAATAGAGGCATTTGAATATTGACTGCTGACTATGTATACTAGAGTTATTGTTTAAGCTAGTGATAATTTAATGTTTAATGTTTGATTTTGTCAGTTCCCATGTACGCCATTGCCAACTGGCAGGACTTCCATAATATTCAAATATTCTCTTTTTGATAATTCCATAATTCTGTGCGACATAAAAATAA
>JANYCO010000196.1 GCA_025360235.1 Cytophagales bacterium | reverse complement strand
TTGAGAAGTAATGTTTTACAAAAAAAATACAGTTTACATAAATACCAACACATTTATGCTTTTCTGGTTTATGGACTTTCCTCCGTGCTTTGGGTTTTTATGCTTGACTACATAAAATACTTCACTGGCCGAGTAGGCAATATTAAAATCGCAGGCATGACTGCTTCGGACCATGTTATTTTCTGGATAACAAAAGTGTCTTATATCGGATTATACCTTGTATTGCCGTCTATGATTTGGGGCTGGGGCTATACTGTTTTAGGATTTATGGTTTACCATTTCTTCCTTGGAACTACTCTTTCAATTGTATTCCAACTGGCACACGTAGTAGAGGAAACAGAGTTTACAGACAAACATTTTGAAAACAGCAAAATTGATGACGAGTGGGCAATACATCAATTAAAAACTACCGCTAATTTTGCTACCGGAAATAAATTTGTTGGGTGGTTCACTGGTGGACTTAATTTTCAGGTAGAGCATCATTTGTTTCCAAAAATTAGCCATGTTCATTATCCTGCTTTAAACAAAATCGTAAAACAGGTTTGTGTAGATATGAATTTACCTTACCATGAATTCCCTACTTTTAGCAAGGCAGTGCGATCGCATTTGAAACATTTGAAAGAGACAGGAGCTGCGGTGTGATTTTGATTTGTTGGCGGGACGCCAAACATAAGGCGAAAATAGATAACGCGGACATACTCTGTTACAAGCAAACCCTCGGTGAGATTTCCGTTCAACTCCATTACATCGGCTTTCATTACAAACTAAACCTGAATGCTAAAATTTCTTCGCAAAATTTTCCTGATTGATTTTGTTCTGAGTATTTTAAAATCAAAACAACTCCCTCATCTTCGTTTTGCAGGTTTCCTAACAATCTTTTCTTATATGTGGCTAGTTCTACTCGCTGCTATCTGTCTCAGTCTTTTCAATGCAGTGACGCATAAAACCGATCCGCATTGGCCTTCTGCCATTTCCTTTATTATGGTTTGTCTGGGTTTTTTCTTTCTTTATAAGCACACCGCAAAAATTTTAAAAGCCTATACAGAAGAAGAGTTCAATAGTTTCGGTTACCTCCGCTACATCAACCCTGTAGCCCCCGTTATCTATTTTACTACTAGTTTTCTTATTATAATAACGATACTTAACATGATCATGCTTGTGATACTCGCGGTAGGCACTTTAATCTTTTTTATTTTAATTCTTGTCACCTTCGGATTACTGCTAATGGACGACGATTTTAAACTCGACAATTTCATTTACCTGCCAAGACAATTTTTTCGTTTTGAAGAATATTTTCTGGAAAATATTATCAGTCCAAAAGCATTCATTATCTTTTTTATCTTCATTTACTTTCTGATCCCATTTTTTACTTCCGCGCTGGTGTTGATACAGCACTACAGGAAGCATACGTTTAAGGGGTTGTAACAAGAGAGCGTCTTTATGAAATTAGTGTTTCATAGGGACGGGTGTCTTGTCAGAAGACAAGACACGGAGATGAGAAATGATCTATTTGAATTGCAAAAAATTTATCCCTTTTTCTTTATCTCTCTATTTTTATATGCCTCATAATCTGGAAGCATTCGTTTGTATGGTTTTCCGAAAAGAGGTGAGGAAATTATAAAATCGGCAGTGGCTCGGTCACAAGCAAGCGGGATATTCCACACCGCCCCGATTCTCAACAAAGCTTTGATGTCAGGGTCATGAGGAAGAGCTTCCATCGGGTCCCAAAAGAAAATTAAAATATCAATCTGTCCTTCTACAATAAGTGCGCCTATTTGCTGGTCACCGCCAAGTGGCCCGCTTTTATATTTTCTTACGGATTGCTTAAGCGCTTCTTCCAGCACAGTACCTGTTGTACCCGTAGCAAAAAGTTCGTGATTGCTTAGTATGTCTTTGTTGTGCACCGCCCACTCTGCCAATTCATACTTCTTGTTGTCGTGTGCGATAAGTGCTATTCTTTTTTTTGCTTCCATTTTATTTACATCTAAATTGTTTCATTTGCATTCTTTGTGAAACCCTGACGTTCCTTGCGTTTAAAAGCCTAAACAAATTAAACGCAAAGTGCGCAAGGAGGAATTATTTCAAAATTCTTTTCCGTGTGTTTGTTTTACCAGCCAATTTGTAACAGGAGGCATAAGTCTCAATGACCTCACCACGGCTTCGGTCATAAATTCCTGTCCAAAGAGTTGCTGGATCTTTCTTCCAATATACAATCTTTTAGAAAACGTATTGTTCCACAATTGTGAATACTCCTTTTCTAAATTTCCCCGAACAAATTTTTCTTTTGTGTAATGTTTAAGAATACATTCCGACAAGATTTTCGCGGAGTGAATAGCCATCGACATTCCATTTCCACAAAGTGGTGCTATCATCCCTGCACTGTCACCCGACATTAGAATATGATTTTCTACTGTAGTTTTTTTCTCAAAAGAAATCTCATTGATAATTTCTGGTTTTGCAAATAGAAATTCCGAATTCTCAAAAATATCTTTCAAATTTGGATTTTTATGTAAAATGGTTTTTTCCATTTCTTCCACAGTTCCGGATTTTTTTAAATTTTCACGAGTGGTAAGATAACAGAAACAATATTTATCGTCTTCGATAGCAGAGATTCCACAATAGCCATCTTTGAAATTATGTAAAGCGATTCTATCACGAGGAAAGTCGGTTTTGATATGGTACTTCACTCCGATATAAGGCGATCTCCGATAGAAAAATTTCCTCTCCAGACTTCGGTCAAGATTTGTCCTTTTCCCATAACTCCCCAAAACAATTTTTGCTTTCTCTTCACTACCGTCGGATAACTTTATAGTGAAACAGTCCTCATGAAAAATCACTTCGTGTACCTGAATATTTAGTTTGGTGACACACCCATTTTTTATAGCATGATGATACAAATGCAGATCAAACGCATACCGACTGATCCCAAAGGCACCCATATCGAGTTTTGTTTCGAGTTTCGTTCCGTAAGGAGAAGTAACCGTGAGCTTATCAATATAAGCAGGTCTTAGCCTTTCCACATCAACGCCGATAGACATTAAAAAAGGTTTTACTTCATTCGACACATACTCTCCACACACCCGATGAAAAGGGTAGATATTTTTTTCTACCAACAAAACATTAAGCCCCGCGGCTGAAAGCTGAATTGCATTTGTAAGCCCAGACAAACCACCCCCAATAATTAATACATCGTACATCTATCCTTTTTCTTCCTGATTTTATTTATTAAATTTAAACAATAATTTTACAGGAATAAGAAATTTTCTAATAATTGTATGACGCTGGCATTTAAAGAATGGTCGTTTATAGTTGATGCGCTAGGCAAGGGCAAACAAAGTATTGTGTTGCGCAAAGGAGGAATTGCTGAAGAAGGTGGAGACTTTGATCTTAAAGGAAAGAAATTTATTCTATACCCTACACTTTTCCATCAGGCAGAACAAATGCTCAAACCACAATGGCTACCCTACCTTGATGGGAATAAATTTTACACAAAACCTGACAAAGTAAAAATTCAATATTATGCAGAAGTAGCAGATTCCAGTATTGTTACCGATTGGAATGCTATTGCCAAACTCAACAACTGGCATGCCTGGAAGGAAGAAGTGATAAGAGAGCGTTTTGAACGCTGGAATAAAAGCGTGAATTTATTAGTCTTACAAACCTTTGAACTGCCACAGATCTATGAGCTGGATGTTCTTCCTCAATACGGTGGCTGCAAGTCCTGGACAGACTTGGAGCCAGAGATAGATCTGATCGGAAAGATGGTAATAAACAAAAACATTATTTAAAACTGTTCCTGTTCACTTCAAACTATCTTCCTTTCTTTTTCACTTGCTCTGTCTTTTTCTCTAAAACGATAAGCAAATCATTGTCTTTATAAAATTCGATTTTTGCTCCATTTTTGCGGATTGAGTTCGTTTGCTCTAGCGCGTATCTTAATGTGCTCTCCAGATTTTGGTGGTGCTCCGAACAAGACTTACGTGTAGCACTGATGTCAAAAGGTTTTATTTTATCCGCAGTAATAAATTCGATCTTGGTAGAAACATGATTGCAGCCGACATGGATGGTCATATTGTTTTTTGCAATAACAACATTCGTTTCTCTAGCTCCATGATCTATCATTTTACCGGAGTCATTTAACGATTTAATTTTCCAGGTACCCTCCACAACGGGTTTGGCACTCTGCGCATAAAGAGTGTTTGAAAATAATAAAATAGAAAATGCGATAGCAAGTAATCTGAATGTTTTCATATCCTAGCAATAATTAAGTAAGTACATGCAATTTATAAACAAAATCCACACTGCCCATTCATTCCTTCATTTAATCTACCATATTGGAGTATTTTAGAAGATTTGTCTATATTGGTATATGAAAATTCTTATTATAGGTAACGGAGGCACAGGAAAGTCCACTCTGGCCCAGAAGATGGGCGCGGAACTGAATATTCCCATAACCTACCTTGACCTGATCATGTGGGATAAGAATTGGGACAGATTGCCGGAAAGAGAATTTATAAAAAGACTGGACAAAATTACTCCTGCGAAAGACTGGATAATAGAAGGTTGGGGCTATCATTCTACACTGGCTCAAAGAATAGAAAAAGCCGACGTCATTATTTATTTGCAATACCCTCTTGAGTTTTGCCTGAAGAGTGTTTTGGAAAGAAATAAAAAATACAACAATAAGAAAAATCCCTTCGACCCTTTTGAAGATGACCGTCTTTCTAATCAACCATTGTTTGAAGAAGCCATTCGTACAATGCACAAAGACTATGAGCCTGAACTTCGCAAGTGGCTAAGTCAGTGGGAGTATAGTCTAAAGAAAATATTTGTATTTAAATCAAGAGCGGAATTGGAAAAGGGTTATGCAGCAATACTGGAAGCAATAAATAAGTCACGTCAAAAAACATAAACTTAATTAGATTAAATCTTTCTTTTTATTTTTTATTTACCCCTTAAAACAAGACCTTTGTTCCCAAACTAAATATCATGGAAACAAAAACATATACATCCGAAAAAGAAAAGGTAAGTTACAGCCTAGGTGTAAACATCGCCAGCAGCTTAAAAAATCAAGGATTCACCGATCTGAGTCTAGAAGCATTTAACCAGGCCATTGCTGATTCATTTGGCAATCAGCCGTTACAAATAGATGCTAAAGAAGGAGGAAAAATCCTTAATGAATATTTCGAAAAAATTCAGGCAGGTAAACATTCTAAAAATATAGAAGAAGGTGCAAAATTCTTAAAAGAAAATGCTACCAAAAAAGGAGTGATTACTTTAGCAAGTGGGCTTCAATATAAAATATTAAAACCAGGAACCGGCCCAAAACCAAAAGCTACGGACAAAGTAACTACACATTATCACGGCACATTGATTAGTGGCGAAGTGTTTGACAGTTCGGTAGAAAGAGGACAACCCGCTACCTTCCCTGTAAACGGTGTAATAGCAGGATGGATAGAAGCATTACAATTAATGCCTACAGGTTCGAAATGGCAATTGTATGTTCCATCAAATTTGGCTTATGGAACAAGAGGCGCATCCGAACAAATCGGACCGAACACTACACTTATTTTTGATGTTGAATTAATTTCAATAAACTAAAATAAAATTCAATCTTATGAAAAGCCTTATATAGTTGTACAACTATATAAGGCTTTTTCTTTTTCCACAAAAGCACATCAATCAAAAGAATCGCAGTCAAGAAGATAAAAAGGGAAATTTGAAACAGCCTTTTTATAGATAACTAGCTTTGGAGATTTTTACAACATTAAGATAATAAATTATGAAGACAATTCAATAATATATTCTGGATTGCTTAGTTGCCATTTTCTCGTTTTACTTCCTTCGATTTCTTATCACGAAAATATATCAACCAATTTGTAATTCCTCCAATAAAGGCCAAACCAAATGTCAACCAAAAACCCCAAACAACATCATCACACAAAAATATATAACCCCAGACATCAAACAATAGATAAAGCGATAAACAAACTAAAGCGACACTTGACTGTAAAGCAATCGTTAGATTATTACCGAATAAAATTCGCAATACTCCTGAATAACTTATTAGCAAAAGAAATACCCAAATAAATCCTGCAGGTATTGTATAACAAAGATAACCCCAAAAGCTAAAATTCTCCCCATCAGGCAATAACAATCTTGACTTCTCTTCATCATCCACTTCTCCCATAGATAAAGATTCTGATCGAACAGCAACTGTGTCTTTTGCAGTAGAATCTCTTGATTCAATCACTGCTGAGTCTTTACTGAAAATAGTATCAGGAGATAAGACTGCCTCTAACGAATCTTCTACCTTTGTCGTATCCATGCCAGCACTACTTTTTTCTGATGAACAAGACGGCACCACAAATGCAGGTAGAAATAGACTTATAAATGTCAACCCATAAAGTAATTTTGAAAATGATTTGAGAATATTTTTCATAGGTTAAGAAATTATATTATTCGACAATTTAGCGTCAGGCGACCAATCCCGCCTGACGATCATTAAGTTTGAAAGTCTCAAATGAATTGATATTCGCACTAATCAACGAAATCATTCCATCATATAAATCAATGGTTCAGACATTTTTTACTTTACCCCAAAATTTTTCAAAATACTTTATCAAAAAGAAAACCCCAGCCCCAAACAAATAGATTGGCCAGATTCTAAGAAGAAATAGTATTGTTCCCAACATAAACTCCAAGCCATCTTGAACAGCCATAATTGCAGAAGATCCAAAAGCAGGTTCAAATCGATCTGAATGAAGATTGGCTATCACATTTTTATAAGCTTCTGTATCTTGATAGATGGAAACTTTTACTGTACTGTATTGCACTTTGTCCATCAAAGCTAGGTTATGGATTTGCTGATCAATTACAGCGTTCTGCATAGTCGTATTGTCATTCGTCGCCGTAGTATATTGCTCCAGATTTGATTTTTTGGTATCAAGTTTATCTTCATGCCTGCTCTGTGTTCTGGCCATGTTTTTAGATTTTAATTCGTTTGCCAAATAATCTAAAGAGACATTCTCAGTCGTTACTTTTTTATTATGAAGCAACTGAGAAAGGTCTTCCAGTTTCACCAAAAGACTATCTAAATTTCTAGAAGGGACACGAATCGTCAATTCATTTGTTTGTCTATATGTAATTACTTCCAACAATGAATCTTTAGAAATTTTCTTACTGATTGTATTCTGAATTTCTGTTTGGAGATGACTGTTCCAAACCTCTCCTCCACAATGGGCGGTAATAGCTGAGATTTTCTGAGATGTTTTCTGAAGCTCTTTTACTTTAAAACGCATTTCAGCCTCACGCACCATCAGACGCGCCTCTGGGAGCTTTGATGTATCAGGATTATAGGCATATGAAACCGTATCTAACCCGGCAACATCAGCACTCGAATGATTTTCATATTTACCACCGCAAGAAACAAAAAGACAAAGCAAAGCCACGCCAGGAAGTACCTGGCCTATTTTTAGGACGTTCATAGTTGTATAGGATTTTTAGTTAGTATGTAAAGGCGCATCATAATGCGTCTCTGTACTTAATAAAAAATAAGCCGTCAGGTAACCCTAAATAAAAATAATTTTTTATAGAGACGCATTATGATGCGTCTCTATAAAATTAATACAATAAACCCATTTGTTTTCCGTTTTTATCTCCTTGTTCGAAATCGAGCAGCCATTTCTTGCGCCAAAGTTCCCCTGCATACCCTACAAGATTGCCATCGCTGCCAATCACACGGTGACATGGTATAACAAGCAATAATTGATTTTGTCCGTTGGCACTGCCTACAGCACGTACACTTCCTACTTTACCGGTTTTAAGTGCCAGATCTTTATACGACCAGGTTCTGCCAAAAGGAATTTTTAAAAGTGCATTCCAAATTTTTTGTTGAAATTCCGTTCCTTCAAAATGTAAAGGCAGGTCAAAGACTTTTCTTTGTTTGTTAAAATATTCTTCCAGCTGAGCAATGCAAAGTCTTGTTAATTCGTTTGGGTTCTCCAAAGAAATTTTTTCTACGAATTGAACAGAGAGCAGATGCATTTCATTGGCTTTGATTTCTATAGTGCCAAGAGGGGAAAGGTGATGGGAAGTGAAAAGATTCATTTTATCTTTATTTGAATCGCAATTTAACAATTTATTGGTAGAGACGCATCATAATGTGTCTCTACCAATAGCGAATCCTAAATCTGCCAATTCTAAAATATTAGTTGTCATTTCAACATTAGGGTTATCCGAAACGGAGACGCATTATGATGCGTCTCTACGGCCAAAATTTGGAAAATATAAATTGATCAATTATTTTTGGATATAATTTTTCACTTTTTAAACTCATTTTTATGAACAACGAATTATTCAAGAACAAATACCGTGTGCCTTCTATTCGCCTTAAAGGATTTGATTATGGGCAAAACGCTTCTTTTTTTGTTACAGTTTGTACGAAAGACAGGAACAATTACTTTGGTAAAATGAAACCTACAATTGAACGTACTGAAAACTGGGAAGACGAATTTATTTATCACAACTATTTAGAAAAAACAAAAATCGGGCAAATCGCAATTGATTTCTGGAAATCGATACCATTGCATCATCCATACGTAAAACTGGACACATTTGTCGTAATGCCAAACCATGTTCATGGGATTTTAATTTTTGACAAATTGGCCAACAATCCCAAACCCGCGGAGACGCATTGTAATGCGTCTCTACCATCCATTCCTTTTGCAAATCTTGATTCGCTGGATTGTAT
The DNA here is from genome assembly GCA_025360235.1 of Cytophagales bacterium. Taxonomy (GTDB): domain Bacteria; phylum Bacteroidota; class Bacteroidia; order Cytophagales; family Cytophagaceae; genus JANYCO01. The sequence continues at coordinate 10,497 of JANYCO010000196.1, read as the reverse complement.
AAACAAATTCGGACCTCAATCAAAAAATCTCTCTTCTGTTTTAAGGGGATATAAAGCCGCAGTTAAAACCGAGGCTATCATAAGAAAAATAGATTTTTCATGGCAGCCCAGATTTCATGACCGAATAATAAGAAATGAGGAGGAATATGAAAGAATTAAAAATTACATTTTAAATAACCCTATTAAATGGGATTCGGATACCGATAATTTATTAATGCACAAATATCAATAAATTCTGTTGTAGAGGTGCATCATAATGCGTCTCTACAACAGAATTTATTGGATTTATTTCAACACGAGGGTTACCTGAAACGGAGACGCATTGTGATGCGTCTCTACGAAACCAATTCGTGTTTTAAAAATTTCGCTGTATAGCTATTTTTATTTTTCGCCACTACTTCCGGTGTACCTTCACAAACAATCATTCCACCTTTATCTCCACCTTCCGGACCGATGTCGATAATATGATCGGCAACTTTAATAAGGTCTAGGTTATGTTCGATGATAAGTACAGAATTTCCTTTGTCAGTAAGTTTATTTAAAACATCCAGTAAATGTTGAATATCTTTGAAGTGAAGGCCAGTGGTAGGTTCATCAAGAATATAAAGTGTACGTCCTGTATCTTTTTTGGAAAGTTCAGTTGCTAATTTTACACGTTGCGCTTCACCACCTGAAAGTGTTGTAGCATGCTGCCCAAGGGTAATATAACCTAATCCAACATCATTAAGCGTTTGAATCTTTCTTATGATGTACATCTGACTGTCGAAAAATTCTACCGCCTGTTCTACCGTCATGTCCAAAACATCAGCAATAGATTTTCCTTTGAAACGAACTTCTAATGTCTCTCTGTTATATCGTTTACCTTTACATGTTTCGCAAGGAATATGTACATCCGGCAGAAAATCCATTTCGATTACTTTCATCCCAGCGCCTTCGCAGGCCTCACAACGACCGCCTTTCACATTGAATGAAAATCTACCTGGTTTATAGCCACGTATTTTTGATTCGGGAAGTTGGGTGTATAGATTTCTGATTTCTGTAAAAACTTCAGTATAGGTAGCAGGATTTGAACGTGGCGTCCTACCTATCGGTGACTGATCTACCTCGATTACTTTATCAATATGTTCCAGCCCCTTTATTTCTTTGTAGGGCAATGCTTCCTTCCTTGCCCGGAAAAAATATTTATTTAAGATCGGAAATAAAGTATCATGGATCAGAGAAGATTTTCCACTGCCGGAAACACCCGTTACACAGATCATTTTCCCTAATGGCAATTCCAGTGTTACGTTTTTTAAATTATTTCCTGTTGCACCTTTCAGTGTTATTGTTTTCCCGTTTCCTTCTCTCCTCTTTTTAGGAATTTCAATATTTTTCTTCCCCCAAAGATATTGTGCCGTAAGACTGTCGTGTTTTCTAAATTCTTCTGGTGTACCCGCTGCTACCACTGTACCTCCATGTCTGCCTGCTCCCGGACCAATGTCCAAAATATAATCGGAATTCAGCATCATGTCTTTATCGTGTTCTACCACAATCACTGTATTGCCAATATCACGAAGGTCCTGTAGTGCTTTGATCAGTTTTTCATTGTCACGTTGGTGAAGGCCGATACTTGGTTCGTCAAGAATATACAATACTCCTACCAACTGTGTTCCGATCTGTGTGGCCAGTCTTATCCTTTGTGTCTCTCCACCGGATAAGGTTCGGAGTGGTCTGTTCAATGTTAAATAATCCAATCCTACATCAAGCAAGAATCCAATCCGCTTACGAATTTCTTTCAATACTTCAACGGCAATAATATTTTGTTTGTCGCTGAGTCTCCCTTCCAGCCCTATGAACCATTCCTTCAAATTAGAAATGTCCATCATAGATAATTCTGAAATATTTTTATTGTCTATCTTAAAATGCAAGGACTCTTTTTTCAAACGTGCGCCATTACAATCCGGGCAAATAGTAGTTGTCTTGTATTCACTTAGCCAATCCATAGCGTAGTCTGAACCATTCTCATCAAAATGCTGCAGATAATTTACGATACCATCAAATTCAAACGCAAATTTTGCTCCCGATTTTTCAGAGGTAGATTCAGTTCCATATAAGATTAATTGTAAAACATCTTTCGGAATTTCATTGATTGGAACATTAAGCTTTAATTTGAATTTTTTCATCAATGCTTCCAACTGACGAAACATCCATATATCACGATACTCGCCAAGTGGCGCGATGCCTCCACTTGCTATCGACAAACTGCGATCAGGCATGATGGAGTCTTCGGTCAATTCTTCAATACTCCCTAGTCCATTGCAAGTCGGACAAGCTCCGTATGGGGAGTTGAATGAAAACATATTTGGGGCAGGCTCGTCGTAGGCTATTCCGGATTTTGGATCCATCAGAAATTTCGAGAAGAACTGTGCTTTACCATCTTTTTTATCGATGTGCGGCACAGCTACCATCACGCCTTTCCCATATTTTAAAGCCGTCTGAACCGATTGTGCAATGCGAAAACGGTCATCTTCCTCCACTACCATTCTATCAATCACAATTTCTATATCATGAATTTTATAGCGGTCTACCTGCATTTTCGCCGTAAGCTCCATGATCTCTCCATCTACACGCACTTTATTAAAACCCATTTTCAGAATCTCAACAAAGAGCTCTCTGTAATGTCCTTTTCTACCTTTCACCACAGGTGCAAGCAAACTAACTTTTTGATTTTTAAAAGAGGTAAGAATATGATTGATGATCTGATCTTCCGACTGACGGATCATTTTTTCACCTGTTACATAAGAGTATGCATCTCCTGCACGCGCATATAACAAGCGAAGAAAGTCGTAGATCTCCGTTACAGTACCGACAGTAGAACGTGGATTTCGGGAAGTTGTTTTTTGTTCGATTGAAATAACAGGACTCAATCCGTTTATTTTATCGACATCAGGTCGCTCCATATTGCCAATAAAAGAACGGGCATAAGCGGAGAAACTTTCCATATAGCGGCGTTGTCCTTCCGCATAAATAGTATCAAACGCTAAAGAAGATTTCCCGCTGCCGCTTATACCAGTGATCACAACAAGTTTGTTGCGTGGGATAATGGTATCAATGTTTTTTAAATTATGTTCGCGGGCACCAAAAATTTCAATATTATCAAAACCTGTAGGGTCAAAAGTTGGTGTTCCGGATGTTTTATTCTTACTCAAAGTAGTAGTAGTGCAATTTTTGCAAAGGTAGTAATTAATAATGGTTTGTGGGAATAAGAAGTGGAATCTCAAATGATATTTTATTTTTATAAAGAAATATTTCCTTTTGAGTTAAAGTTTACGGAATTTTAAAGGTTTTGTATTCTTAATTGTATACCAGACAACTAACTAGATGATGATTTTATGAATGAAATTGCAGAGGTTGCCAACAAGCAACTCGAGATGGCGCATGCCATTGATACAGTATGGGTGGCAATATGTGCTGCTTTAATCTTCCAAATGGAAGGAGGATTTGCCCTTCTGGAATCAGGGTTTGTCCGGTCCAAGAACGCCGTCAGCATTATTGCAAAAGTCATCATTGACATTATTTATGGTGGTATGGCTTTTTATGCTGTTGGTTTTGGAATAGCTTACGGTGCCTCAAATGGCTGGTTTGCTTTTAGTTTTGGGATCACCGCTGATGACCTTGGATTAGGATTAACAATCTCAAACAAATTATTCTGGTTCATTCAACTAGGCTTTGCCGTCGCAGCGATCTCTATCGTTTCAGGTGCTGTAGCTGAACGTATGAAGATCTGGGCCTACGCCGTTTTTGTTGTTTTGTTCTGCGCCTTCCTTTACCCTTTGGCGGCGAACTGGGTTTGGAATCCAAACGGCTGGTTGTGCAAACTTGGGTTCAATGATTTTGCAGGATCCTCTGCTGTACATGCAATGGGCGGGTTTGCCGGATTGGCTGGTGCAATTGTACTTGGCCCAAGAATAGGAAAGTATAACAGCAATGGCACTATCAATGCAATAGCAGGCCACAATTTAACACTAGCATCTGTGGGTGCTTTCATTCTTTGGTTTGGATGGTTTGGCTTCAATCCCGGATCTACATTGGCTGCTGTTGGAAAATGGGAGTTGATAGGGACTATAGCCACGAATACTTTCTTAGCATCTGCTATGGGAGGAATTTCTACTTCCCTTTATACCATGTTCAGATATAAAAAAGTAGATATAACAATGGTGATAAATGGCATACTAGCCGGACTGGTAGCAATCACAGCGGGTTGCAACGTAGTAAGTGCAAATTCAGCGATTGTCATTGGCTTGCTGGCCGGAATTCTTGTTGATGTTGCTGTAGTTTTTATTGACAAACTTAAAATTGACGACCCTGTTGGAGCTATAGCCGTACACGGAGTAAACGGGTTCTTCGGGACTGTTGCTGTAGGACTTTTTGCAACGACAGGAGGTTTATTTTATACGGGTAGTTTCAAATTATTAGGCGTTCAATTGTTGGGCGTAACGGTTATCGGGTTATTTTCATTCGTATGTACCTTTGCCTTATTTACACTTCTTAAGAAAACGATTGGAATAAGAATTTCGGCAAAAGAAGAGATGGCCGGATTAGATGCTTCTGAATTTGGGGTAAAGGCTTATTCTACTAATAATTAATATTGTAAGCGATTGAAAAAATTTTATATATTTAATTAAATTTTTCAATCGCTTTAACATAGAAAATTTATGAAGCCATTTCTATTCATCATCGCACTCTGTTGTATTGGAGGAATCATCTTTGGTTATATGGGCTCTTACACCGCCTGGGGAAGAAAAAATTACGATGAAATGGCAGGGATGATTCCGGAATTTTCATTGATCATTTCTTCTGGTTTGTTAGCCATAGTCGTTCTTGCTTATTTGTATCTTACTTTCTTTGGGAAAAAATAATTAGAGTTAATATAATATCAAAAGCAAAACAATGTCTCCAAAATTATATTTAAAGAATAGAGATAAATAAAAAAACCTAATATCGTTGCTACGACAATTGTCAACACAACAAATCCAATTTCTTTTCTTTTAATATGGACAATTGTGGCTGCCAGTATTATGATTAACATTCCTACAGCTGAGCCAAATCCTATTAAAGCAAAGTCAGAATTGAATAAGCCAAAGACCAACCCTGTTGTCAAAGCGCATTCTACCGCTCCAATAATTTTTATATTAGAAGGTGTAAAATTAGCCGCCCATGCGCCACCCCCTGATACAACTTGTTCTTTTGTACGAATTAATTTAAATGCCCCAGCCAGGCTAAAAAGAATTACAAGGAAACCTCCGATGATCGATACGATTAGTTCAAGGTCCATAAAATCTCTATGTTTAAGTGTTTGATAAAGATACTTAGCCCATAGATACGAAACAAGAATAAAAAGAGGTAAAAGGTGAGAGTTGAGAAGAAGTAACCCCCTTTCGCCTCTCCCCTTTTACCTCTTACTTAAACAACATAATCGTAAACAACCCACTGGCCAGTTCATGAAACCCATAAAATAAGCCTACCCCAAAGGTGATATTTCTTGCTGAAAGGTTTCTTAACGTAAATGGAAAAGAAGAAACTGAAAGCAAACTGTAAGCACATGCCAGAATTACACACATAATAATAGTCAGGTTTTGGTTTTGACCAAACAAGATAACTATTATGGATAACGCTGCTACAACCGTACTTACTACGATAGATTGTATTAGACCTATCTTATCGATCAGTTTACTGGCTGGTATAGCCATAAGGGCGGCTACTCCAAGTATAAGAGATGAGAAATAATTGCCACCAAAAAGATCCGACTTGTAGGAAGGAAGTCTTTCTGCCAAAATAGAAGGAAAATGTTCCATGATAAAAGCGGTAACAACTCCAAAGGTAAGGGCAACAAGAATTACGGAAACATAATTATTTTTTCGCTGTGTACCCAATCCCACATGTCCTTTGGCAATGGCTTCGTTACTGATGCTTCTGGTTGCTCTTAAAAAGAAAAAGCCGGAAACTATCAACAATACACCACCTGTTACAAAGGTTAGAGTACCGCCAAGAAAGTCTACCAGGGCTACTACAATAGGTTCTAAAGCATAAAGCAACTCGGTTGTCATGGTGATTACTGCCATCACGATAGGAAGATCAGCACTTGGGGCAAAAAGGTCCAGCATTGAATTGGCAGGACTGTGAAAAATATTCATCGAGATCAGCCAGATCACTATCATGATCGGCAATACCATTTTCACTTCAGGTGTTGGACCCACTTGTACGAGTGAGGCCACGGCCATGAATACCATTGCCGTTACTCCGGCGCCTACAGTAAATACAATAAACCGTTTACCGTTTTTCTTAATCATATAATCGCCAATGATCCCGGCAATTGGAGGAATAGCTACCAAAACAAGTGCTTGGGCAACTACTAAAAAGAAAGACAATTCCTTTAATCCAAAACCCTGTACAACTTTTGGCTGATAGTTGTGGTAAGCGATCCAGCTGATTACTACAGCGGCATTCAGTCCTGCTAAGCTCCAGATCTGAGCCCAATTTATTCTTGTCACAGGAGTATCTTCCTGTACACTGTTCGTTTGTATTATAGATATAGTGTCCATTTCAGTTATTCGTTTGTAAATTAATATACATGCTCTTATATACGAACTCAATCCACAAACTGGATTTATAGCACCTGAAATTTTTTTTGATTTTGAATTTAAACAGTCCTAATTGACTGGCAAACAAAGAATAGTTTTGTCTTTTATTTGTATATATCCCAATACTCCCTTAGTTTAGCAATACTAAATAATAAAGGATCGCACTAAAAATAAAAATAGCGGAAGAAAAACTGGTTGGCCTTTTAAAATCTAAGGACAAAAAGGGCTTTGATTATCTTTATGATAATTATTCAGCTTCTTTATATGGTGTGATCAATATGATTCTTAAAAAAGAAGTTTATTCCGAGGAGATTCTTCACGATACTTTTCTAAAAATCTGGCAAAAAATTGAAGACTATGATGCCTCAAAAGGGCGTTTTTTTACATGGATGTTGAACATTGCCAGAAATATGGCCATCGACAAACTTCGCTCTAAAGAATTTAAATCCGGTACTAAAACCGATGATGTCTCCAACTTCGTAAATATAGCTGACTCAGAATATTCAGATAAAAACGTGTCTGACTATATTGGTGTTAAAGAAGTATTGAATAAGTTACCGGAAGAACAAAAATTTCTTATCGAGAAAATGTATTTTGAAGGCTACTCTCAATCCGAAATTGCGGAAGAATTTGACATTCCATTGGGAACAATTAAAACAAGGGTGCGGGCAGGAATGTCTAAATTAAGAGCATTATTTCAATGAACATAAAAGAGTACATATCGTCGGGCATACTTGAAACCTATTTGTTAGGAGGCCTTAGCACTGCTGAAGCTGCTGAAGTGAAAGTCTATGCCCAGCAATATGCGGAAATACGTGCGGAACTAAACAGACTGGAAGAAGATTTAGAAAACCTTGCTTTATCGTATGCAAAAAAACCGTCCTCTTCTTTAAAATCAAAAATCTCTTCCAAACTTGATTTCGTAGAACCTAAAGAAGTAAAAGTTATTCCGATTCCTTCTTTTTACAAACAAGCCATTGCTGCTTCAATTGTTTTTGCTATTGTATCGGCAACAAGTGCAGCTTATTTCTGGAACAAATGGCAAGAAGCAGAAGGGCGTGTGCTGACATTAGAATCTGAGAAAACAGTACTAACCGATAATTTTAATTTTACCAAACAAAAATTAGAGAGGGCGACCAATTCTATAAGTCTGATGCAGGATACCAATTCTGTACTCGTGACGTTGAAAGGGTCCGCTTTATCGCCCAATGCAGTTGCAAAAGTACTTTGGAATAAATCTACCAAAGACGTATACCTCGGCGGGCTTGCCGAACTGCCAGCACCTTCTGCTGATCAGCAATATCAGCTATGGGCGCTTGTTGATGGTAAACCAGTGGATATGGGGGTATTCGATCTTGATAAAAATACTTCGCTGCAACGTTTGAAGACCATTGGAAATGCGCAGGCTTTTGCGGTAACGCTGGAGAAAAAAGGAGGCAGTCCTACGCCCACACTTACCGCGTTGTATTTGATTGGAACTATTTAGAAATTTTCACTTCTTAATAAACGCCACAACATCCTTTAGCACTGCATTTTTCTTCCCAAAAAACAACAGGATCATAGCGATATGCCTTTTCCGTTTGATTGTATGGAGTTCTGACGAATTACCCACTTCAATATTTCTAGCATTAAAATCCTGGCCCTCGCTTTTGATGACAGGGTAAGTTTTTGTTCCCGTTAAAATGTAATACCGGACCGAATTTCTTTTAATATAAAAAAACGGCGAGCCTTTTTTCCATGCAGCAGGTTCATTCGTAAACGTATTGCGAAAAGTAGCGTCTCCTTTATAACCATGGTCCAAATACTTAAAAATATTGAGGCCAAAAGCGTCGTTTAAAATTACTCCTTTGATCGGATTGGTAATTCCAGCTTTTCTAAAATAAGTTTCGTCCAAAGTAATTAACGCTGCCAGGTGTCCGCCTGCTGAGTGACCCGAAACAAATAGTTGATTCGTATCTGCACTATATTCACCACTGTTCTTTTTCACCCAGGCCACTGCTCTTGCGCAATCATAAGCCATTTCATCGTAGGTAGCTTTGGGACTTAATCGGTAATTAATAACAACCGTTATAATCCCATTTGCTGCAAATGCTTTCCCCAAAAGTTTATAGGTCTCTTTGTGTCCCGACTCCCAGCTGCCTCCATGAATAAATAGTAATGTTCTGCCAGAGTAATTGTTTTGTTCCGGCAAATAAATGTCCAGTTTGTGTTCTACTTTATCGTAATCTTTTGCTGACGTTTCTACATAATCAACATCCTTGAGAATCAGGCCATGTTTTGCACCCGTCTGAAAAGCCAGAAACGAGAAAGTCAAGAAAATTATAAAAGACCTGAACATACTTATACTAAATAATTTATAGAATACAATATACCTTAGTTTTGTTCCTAAAGCAATAATTCAAAATTCCGCTCGAACATGATTTGAATTCCACTCATATTTTTTTACATTTAAGAACAAATAACTTTACGCATGACTCTTTTAGAAATAGTTCCAGGCTCTCCCAAATCAATTGGGGTTAAATTTTCTCCGGATGGTGTTCTCAGCATATACGGCGTTTCCTGCGACGAAGACCCAAGGCCAATCTACGAGCAACTTAAAAACTGGATAAAAGACTATTGCTTATCACCTGCTCCTAAAACCGAAGTTTTCATTCGTCTGAAATATTTCAACACCAGCAGTTCCAGATGCTTATTTGAATTGTTGCAGACCATTCTTCTTCTTGATAAAGCCAATAAAAATTTAGTGATCACCTGGTATTTTGAAAAAGACGACGAAGATATGGAAGAGTCTATTGTATTGTTTGAAGACCTGATTAAAAGAAAGATTGAAAAGGTGGCGGTGGATTCTTACAGTATTAGTTAGACAACTATGAAAATAAAACAAGGCCTTACCGCTGGTCTAATTTTTGGAATTTGTATGGGTGCGTATTTCACCTACATTTTTGGGTCTCCAATAGGCTTATTAACAGGTCTGCTCTGCGGACTTTTTTTCGGAATTCTGCTTATTTTATTCGTTAACTCCCCCTTTATTGAAAAGCAAACGGAAATTAGTCAGGACAAATTAATAGAAGACGAAAAAATAATTGCATCCCAATTGGCCAATCTTGTTATAAGACCCAAAGATTTTAAACTTAATGATTTCGCTTTTGATGGGTTACTCTGGGCAGTAGGCATGAAAAACAAAGAGGCTATAGGTGGCAAGTTATACATAACCAATTACAGACTGATTTTTAAAAGCCATAAGTACAATAGAGTCCGAGGCGATTTTAGTATTTTTCTCCCGACTATCAAAACCACAAAGGGCGTTACATTTCTTCTTATGAACAAAATAATATTGGAAACTTATTCTTCAAAAATTGAAATGGTTATTGACAAGCCAAAAGAAATTTGTAAAATAATTGATGACTTAAAAAATAATCTGAGTCTGCAAACGACTGAAACTATTAAAAACTTAATCATTCAACATCCGGAGAAATGTAGTGATAGTTTAAAATCATGGAAAGCGATAAACGTACTAAACAATATTTTCTTAATTGGCAATAAAGGAGGCGAGGCATTGGAATTTGTAAAAAGCCCGATTGAAGCTCTGAGTTCAATTTTTCTAAAAGAATTTTTGGACAAAACTATTGTGGATGAGTGGCAGAAAAAGTTTAATTAGTTGCATAGCTGGCAGTGTCTGGTGGGACACCAATGCTATTCAAATAAGGAATTTGTCATCACAATAATATTGTAAATTCGTTTTGAATACTACGAATATAATAATTTGGGCATGCTATTTTATAATTAGACAATACAATTTCGGCTCAATTCTTTGAGTATAGATATTCGGGCGATATTTCGTTTAATTTTGGGTTATTCTATTTATAGCATTGAGTAT
>JANYCO010000188.1 GCA_025360235.1 Cytophagales bacterium | reverse complement strand
CAAAGGTAACCCCAATGTACCTGCACGGGCAAAAGAAGCGGGTGTACCACCTACTCCCAGCCATATTGGAAGCTGTTTTTGCAAAGGTCTCGGGTAGATGGCTTGATCTTTAAGCGATGCCCGAAATTTTCCCGACCAGGTTACAAATTCATTTTCGCGAATAGTAAGCAGGAGATCCAGTTTCTCAGAAAAAAGCTGGTCATAATCCTGAAGATTCAAACCAAAAAGAGGAAAAGCTTCGGTAAAAGAACCGCGGCCCACTACCATTTCCGCACGACCTTTGGAAATAAGATCCAACGTTGCAAAATTTTGAAATACTCTTACCGGATCTGCAGCACTTAATACCGTTACTGCACTTGCAAGACGAATACGATCAGTACGCGCTGCCGCTGCTGCTAAAATAAGTGTTGGTGCCGAATCAAGAAACTCTTTACGATGATGTTCACCTATTCCAAATACATCAAGACCAACTTTATCTGCCCATTCAATTCTTTCTAATAATTGTGCTAATGCATCACTGTTATTACTTGCTGTCCCTACATTATCTGTGGGCTTTGCCGCAAAACTATCTATTCCAATTTCCATACTATATAAAAGTTACCTTATTGGCACGAACAATTTGTTCTCGCCAACAGTTCAATATACCTTGATTTCCTTTTCCAGGCAAGACAACCAAATTTTGACTGCAAAATTGATATTCTACTAAAATTTATTTGTACCTTGTACCCATGCAGAGCATGAACGGCTTTCAGACAATCAGTATCATCGGAGTATGTTTCAGCGTATTCTGTCAGGGCTTGTTGTTGCTTGTTGATAAAACGGTAACCGATATGTGGGCACTCTATCCTACATGGGCAGCGGTTTTTATAATTGGCACCATCATTCGTTTTCTTGACAAAGGAGGCGATCATGATCATCACCATTAAATTATATTTTTGATTTTGCCGGAGCTTCTCTCTAACAATATGCTTCTATTCCTAACTTTAGCATTGTGCATTCAAAATCTATCCTAATCACAGGAGCTGGACCTGTAGGTACGCTATTGGCTATTTATATGGCCCGCAGAGGATATACTGTTTCGGTTTATGAAAAAAGGGAGGACCCCCGTAAAACCTTATTAGACGATGGGCGCTCGATTAATCTGGCTCTTAGTCACCGAGGAATCCATGCTTTAGAAAAAGCGGGATTAGAAAAAATAATTTTAGAACATGCCATCCCTATGAAAGGCAGGATGGTACATGACACAAAAGGACAAACCAATTTCCAACCATATGGCGACGAAGGACAATACATCAATTCTATTTCCCGGGGGGGATTGAACAGAAGTCTCATTGAACATGCTTCAAAACAAAAAGGCATTGACTTTCATTTCAATCAAAAATGTATCGGAATAAATTTAGAAACTAAAATAGCTGTTTTTGAAAATCATGAAAATGGAGAGGAAACAAACGTTTCATATTCTATACTAGCAGGCTCGGATGGAGCCTTTTCCCAAATAAGAAAAACACTTCAGGAAGAAAAAGCATTTCGAATTTCCATTGAAAAATTACCTCAAGGATATAAAGAATTACACCTTCCTGCTGGCCAAGGTAATCGCCACTTACTTGAAAAAAACGCCTTGCACATATGGCCACGTGCGCAATTCATGCTAATTGCTTTGCCTAATACAGACGGGAGTTTTACGTGTACTCTTTTTTTACCATTTGAGGGAGAACATTCTTTTGCTTCAATACAAAACAAGAAACAACTTCATGCTTTTTTCGAAAATTTTTTCCCTGATGCTCTATCACTAATAGAAAATATCGAGGAAGAATATTTTGATACTGAAGCTTCATTTCTTTCTACTGTCCATACCTTTCCTTTGATATTCGATGACAGTGTTTTCTTAATTGGCGACGCAGCACATGCTATCGTACCTTTCTACGGACAAGGCATGAATGCCGGAATGGAAGATGTTCGGATCTTAAACGAACTCTTGGACCAATGGAAAGACAACTGGCCCAAAGTTTTGCCGGAATATCAGAAAGCACGCAAACTTAATGTAGATGCTATCGCCGAACTATCAATGCGAAATTTTATCGAAATGCGCGACCTTGTGGCAGATGAAAATTTTGTTTTAAGAAAAAAAATAGAGGCGGCTATTCATAAAAAATATAAAGATTATCTACCTCTATACTCAATGGTTACTTTTAGCGATCTCCCTTATTCCGAAGCCTTGGCAAAAGGAAAAGAACACGATCGATTAATGGAAGAAATACTGGCCTTGCCTGATATTAAGACCGATTGGGAAAGCGAAAAAGGTTGGGAAAAGATTGAGAAAATTCTTTTGAAGAAGGGGGTATGGGAAGGAACAGTAAACAGGAACAATAAACAGGAATAAAACCTATCAAACAGATCCGAATCATCTCTGCAATTACTTTTGCCTTATTGCTTATAGCCGTGTGGTGGATTCCTTTTGCATTTACAGCATGTGACATAGACAGCAAGTGGTGCAGCACTGCCTACTGGGCCACTGAATCAGCCGGGAAAATTGGTACGGTGGTGGTATTGGCAATCTCTTGTTTTTTCTATACCATCCGAATAGAATCAAAAAGACAAAAACTCAAGGTGTTTTTGAAATCATTCCTTGTGCTTGGAACTTTACTTTCAGGTATCGCTTTTATAAACGAACACATAACAAAAGAAGCCATTGGAATTCCGAGACCAAGCCATATTTTCATAACCCAAAATTCTTTTCCGGTAATCAGTTTAGATTCTATTTATAAAGTTAGCGAAGACGCAAGAAAAGTACTCCTGAAAAATATAATCAAATCCGACAGTATCCGATTCGCTGCTATTGATACAAAAATTCTCAACCATTGGGAGGAAGAAGCGGGTTACTCTTTTCCTTCAGGCCATTCCTTCAATGCTTTTTTACTGGCTACTGTTTTGGCTTTTAGTTTGTACCATTCCAGAAGCAAACTAGCAAGGGCTACCTATGTACTTCCTCTTTTCTGGGCTTTTTTAGTTGCAGTATCAAGAGTTGCCATAGGCGCGCATTCGGCATTGGATGTTTCTTTTGGTGCAGCGCTGGGATTGCTCGTCGGACATCTATTTTTATATATTGATTATACCAGGAGTCTTATTACTGAAAGAGATCAAACTCAAAACAGGGCTCTGGTCTGAAAATCAGGGTTAAAACATAAATTTTACAAACAAATAATCTAAATCTACTTCTGTTTTGAACACTACTCTCCTAATTTTTGTTACCTTCCTACCTATATAAACTATTTCCAATGTTAGGACTTCGGTTCACAAAATTTATCCCAGACAACAAGGGAAAAAGCTCTTTTGATAAGCTGTCAAAACTGTTTTTCCAGTTGCTCAACTACACCGCTGGCGATGTGCAGGAAGCCTTGCAGTGGCTCAATGAACTGGACAAAGAATATGCGCTCACCAATAATGACTACGCTATGGGTGATTTTATCGAAGACCTGAAAGCAAAAGGATTTATTGAAGAAGGCAGCGAATCTGGAAAATTTGATCTTACCGGAAAGTCTGAACAAACAATCAGGAAAAATGCATTAGAAGAAATTTTCGGAAAACTAAAGAAAACAAATCAGGGGAACCATAAAACAAATTTTACCGGAAAAGGCGATGAACTCACTTCGGACATTCGCCCCTTTGAATACGGGGATACCCTTGATTCCATAAGCCTTACCGAATCACTGCAAAACGCACAGATCAATCATGGTATAGATGAATTTCGTCTTACCCAAAACGATTTACAGATACAGGAGAAAGAACAAAAATCACAGACCTCCACCTGTTTGATGATTGACATTTCTCATTCTATGATTCTTTATGGTGAAGACCGCATCACGCCAGCCAAAAAAGTAGCCATGGCCCTTGCAGAGTTAATAAAAACAAAATATCCTAAAGACACCTTAGACATTATTGTTTTCGGAAACGACGCATGGCCCATTGAAGTGAAAGACCTTCCCTATCTTCAGGTAGGACCGTATCATACCAATACCTACGCAGGGCTGGAGCTAGCCATGGACCTGCTTAGAAGAAGAAAAACGGCGAATAAACAAATTTTTATGATTACTGATGGTAAACCAACGTGTTTGAAAGAAGGCAATCAGTATTACAAAAACAGTTTCGGCCTGGACAGAAAAGTAGTGAACAAAACACTGAACATGGCGGCTCAATGCAGAAGATTGAAAATTCCGATCACTACTTTCATGATTGCTAAAGATCCTTACCTGCAAGCCTTCGTACGGGAGTTTACAGCGACGAACAATGGAAGAGCGTTTTACAGTTCGCTGAACGGACTTGGAGAATATGTATTTGAAGATTTTGTAAAGAACAGAAGAAAAACAATTAAATAATTTATACATCTAATCCGTATCTGGTGAGATACCAGCCACGGATTGAGATTCAAAACTCAACTATGAAAATTCAACCAACTATTAAAACGCTTGGAGAACTTAAAGCCTCAGGATACCAATCAAAATCTGTAAAAGAAGAGATGCGCCAAAATCTCGTTGCTTCTTTAAAAAATAAAATAAATCTTTTTGACAAAATAAAAGGTTATGACGAAACGGTAATCCCACAGATGCAGACCGCTGTGCTTTCCAAACATAATATCATTTTTCTTGGTCTCCGCGGGCAAGCCAAAACACGCATGGCCAGGCTAATGACCAATTTGCTGGATGAATATATTCCGGTAGTTTATGGCTCAGAAATAAACGACGATCCTCTGCAACCACTCTCACGTTACGCAGTAGATTTGATAAGTGAAAATGGTGATGACACACCAATAGCCTGGTTGCACAGAGACAACCGTTATACCGAAAAACTCGCAACCCCTGATGTTTCTGTTTCCGACTTAATTGGTGATTTGGATCCTATAAAAGCAGCAACGATGAAACTTACGTACGCTGACGAGCGTGTAATCCATTTTGGATTAATTCCCCGTTCGCACCGCTGCATCTTTGTTATCAACGAACTTCCCGATCTTCAGCCAAGAATTCAGGTGGCTTTATTTAATATTCTTCAGGAAGGTGATGTTCAAATCCGCGGATTCAAATTGCGTCTTCCGTTGGATATCGAATTTGTCTTTACCGCAAACCCTGAAGACTACACCAATAGAGGCTCTATCATTACGCCTCTTAAAGACAGGATCGACAGTCAGATCCTTACACATTACCCTAAAGCCGTTGATATTTCAAGACAGATTACAGAACAGGAAGCAAAGCTAAGCGAATTCCAAAAAAATAATATCAAAGCCCCGGAGCTTATAAAACAATTAGTCGAACAGATTTCTTTTGAAGCAAGAAAAAGCGAATACGTGGACCAGAAAAGTGGTGTATCGGCACGCCTTACTATTTCAGCCTTTGAAAATATGTATAGTACTGCGGAAAGAAGAATGCTTATTTCCGGTGACGAAAAAACATTTTTGCGGATTTCGGATGTGATGGGTGTAATTCCATCGATTACCGGGAAAATCGAGCTTGTATACGAAGGTGAGCTGGAAGGAATCTCCAGTGTGGCGCTACATCTTATAGGTAAGGCGATACGACAGGAATTTGAAACGCTTTTCCCAAGCCCTGAAAAAGCAAGAAAAATCAAAAAAGGCCAGGAAAAGAAAAATACTACTTACAAAGAAATCATTGATTGGTTCAACAATGGTAATTTTATTGACTTCCTGAATTCGCTTTCCAACAAAGAATATGAACAAGTTTTAATTGCTGTTCCGGGATTAGCAACCGTAGTTACTACAGCTCATCCCACCTTAAACAAAGAGGAAAAATTACTTTATATGGAATTTTTACTTCATGGTCTTGCCGAATATTCACAAATCAGCAAACACAAATTAGAAAGTGGAATTCAGTTTAAAGATCTTTTGGGAAGTTTGTTTAATAATGTTGGAACTGCGGATGAAGAGGGAGATAACGAGGATTTGGATTTCAGAAACAATTAAAAATAGCTTGACTATGATTTTTATCGCTTAAAAAAAAGAAGGTGAGGTGGTTGAATAACTTCCTCTAAACATTCTTTTATGCAGGATATACATTTCTATGCGGTGTTTCTTTATAAGTGTTTTCCAGAAATCGGTTCTTTTACTGCTTCTACATTCTTCAGGAAGAATCACATAAGCAGCAGTCTCCCTGTTCAAGAGGGTGACATCGTGCTCAATAACTTCAAAGTAATGCATATCCGTGTTTGTTTAACTTATGTAATTTAACGTATAATATTAAACTTGGTTATCAAAAAAATTAACGTTAATGTAATAAATAGCTTAAAAATTGGCCATTGTTTGACATTTTATTTAAAAAATCGGTTGTTTATGGCCAAATTAAGATCCAATTATTGACAAATCGGCTTTCCTTCATTTTATTTGCTTAAATAGTCCAATTTGATTTAGAAGCAGAACTTGTAGGGAAATGGTAGATATTCTCTGGTTGGAAACCCTTTTCCTGTTCACTGTTACTCTTTATTGTTACTTCTTTCTCCCATTATAGTCTTCCTGTGTTCTGTTCCCCAATGTACAATTGCCAGAATAATTTTATCAAGGCTTTTTCCGTATTCGGTTATTTCATATTCTACAGTAATCGGTTTCGTATTCAAAACCGTTCTCGACACTAATTTATTTGCCTCCAAATCCTGAAGCTCTTTTGAAAGCATTTTTGCTGCGATACCGTTCACTTCCCTGAGCAAATCCATGAACCGCATTTTTCCGCGAAAGCGTAATGTTCCAAGCAAACGGATCTTCCATTTGCCACTTAAAATATCCATCGCATCACTCACTGCACGTTGCTTTTCTTCCGCATTCCCTGTACAAAGTTCGTGACCCTGAACTGTTTCCCTTTCTTCTAAAACCTCCTTGGCTGTCTCCATAAGTACGAATATAGAAATAAAACTCCTGTATATCAATATAGTTTCTTGTAGGAAACTAGTTTCCATAAGGAAACCCATTACAAAAGTAAAGGAACTATACTCTATATTTGACTAAACAAAAAGAATAAACTATGAAAAAGAGAGATAAAATTATTTACTGGATTACTACAATTTTAGTGGGCGGAATGATGATCATGAGCGGTGTGATGTATTTGACTAAAAACCCCGAGGTGGTCAAAGGGTTCCAAACCCTTGGCCTTCCGATGTTCCTTATTGACATACTTGGAATAGCAAAACTATTAGGCGGAATTACTTTGTTAATTCCCGTTCCTGCTATCGAAAGAGTAAAAGAATGGGCTTATGCCGGAATTGCCTTCGTCTTTATTGGCGCCACCTGGACACATATTGCTACAGGCACACCATTTTTTGGACCACTTGTGCTGCTCACCATTCTGGGAGTGTCGTATTGGTTTAGAGAACGCTTGAAGGCTGTGTAATTATCTGAACTTTGATTAAGCTGAAAAAGATAAAAATGGGTAATATGAAAAAAATGTTGCTTCGTTTTTATCTTTTGCCTTTGTTGGAGCGCGGTACCCCATGGCTTGGTATTGCACCAGACATTTCCTCCAATGTGGACACTGCATCACAACCGTTCCAACTCCTTCCGATAATCAAACTGCAAATCTTCGTGCAGCGACCCCAACGCCTTTTCTATTTTCTTAAGCTGCTGTAAATAGAGATTATTCAACACCGTATTCGTTTTTAAAAACTTATTTATCGGAGAGGATTTTATTTTTTTGCAAAAGTAAATTAGTAATTCAAGGTCTGTTTCGGGGGTGCCGGAATATTTTATGTACTTGCTAATGGTACGCAGAATTTTGCGCAAACTTTTTTTGGAGAGATAGGCATTACTTACATTCATCTCTTCAAATTGTTCGTCCATCTCGGCTTTAATGGAAGTGATATAAGTGTGTTCGTTTTCAGCTTCAAACAATAAATAGTTGAGGAGCTCTTTGTTGTCCTTCTTGTATTTCGCCAGACGCATGCAAACCTCTAGTAATTGAATGTCAGAGAGTGACTTCAATTCTTTCTTGATTTCAGCAATGGAGGCGGATTTCATAGTGGAAAGTTAGGGGTTTTATACTGTATGGAGAAATTTATTGTTTAAATAAATGAATCTGTAAATCCAGTTTATTGTTTTGCTTCGTATATTGATTATGATAGTAAATAATACAAAGCAAGATCTAAAAATGGAACTATGTCGGAAGAGAAAAAGAATATAGAGCTGGAGTTAAATGTAACGGCACCGAAGTTTAATTTAAAAGATATCTTTGGTAGGATGATCAATCTGGAGGATTATAAAGGCAAAAAAGTATTTATCGGATTTTTTCGTCATGCCGGTTGTCCTTTTTGTAACATACGTGTGCATGCGCTTTTGAAAATGCATAAAGAACTTAAAGACAAAAATTTGGAAATGATCTTTTTCTTTGAGTCTTCCGAGAGAGTGATGTTGCAAAGTGTTTTTCATAAAGAAATTTCTCCTATTCCTATTATTGCCGATCCCGGGAAAGTGTGGTACAATGCTTATGGACTAGAGGAATCCACATTAAAATCTAGCGTGAGCCATCTTACATCATTTATACAAACAGCGGTAAAAGCAAAATTAATTGAAGTGCCAATGCACCTTATGGAAAGTGGTGAGTCGTTTAGTACTATGCCGGCAGAGTTTATGTTGGACGAAAAATTAATTATCCGGCAATTACATTATTCAAGAAGTTTGACAGATCGGTTGTCAATAAAAAATGTGAAGGCTTTTGCGGAGGGAATTTCATTAAGCCTTTAATTCTATTAATACACCCTCCTCACCTTCAAAACCCTGGACTTATAATAAGGACTGTCCAGATACTCATAGTGCACGGCATGTGAAGCAGCATGTACTATCTTTAAATGTGTTCCTGTTTTATTTGCGACTATGGCCACATGATGAACCGTTTTGTCTTTGAGGTTATAACCCTGAAAAAAAATCAGGTCGCCAGGTTTTGCTTCTGCAAGGGTAATTTCTTTTCCTATTTCTGCCTGTTGATGCGCTGTATAGGGAAGGTAAATTCCGTAGGCTCTGAAGCAATAAAAGGTAAAACCAGAACAATCAAATGCTTCAGGGGTTTTCCCTCCCATGAGGTAGGGAACGCCAATAAAAGTATTGGCGTAGTGAAGGAGACTATCAATGTTAAATTTTTTGATTTTGATTGTATCGTCTCTGTAATCATATACATCATTATAATGATAACGGGCATTGTCTTGTGTATAGGCAGAAAACGAAACGCAAAACAGAAACAAAAGGGCAAGGATTCTTCTATTCATAGTATCAATTTAATGAAAAAGATTTAAAAATAGCAACTAAACTTTCAAGCCTTTATTTTTGTACGAAAAACCAATCCTTTTAAAGAATAATACGTAAAAAGTAGTCTTATAGAAATTAATCCATTTAACCCCTACTTATATGTTTGAAAATCTACTAAACCTTGTAACCCAAAATGCCGGAGACTCAATTATCAATAATAATCAGATCCCGAATAGTCAGAATAATGCGGTGATC
>JANYCO010000186.1 GCA_025360235.1 Cytophagales bacterium | reverse complement strand
CTATTTTTCATACCACCTCTCAAACCATTTTTAGATAATTTCATAGCAACATTTGTAGTAGAATTTAAAATATTATTAATTTCTTTTTCTAATGTATCAGGATTATTTATTTGTATTTTTTCCTGAACTTCTACTTCTGCCATTCTTAGTGTTTTATAAATTTCTTCCGGATTTTCCTTTGGTGCTACACTTTCTACTTTATCAAATCCTGCTTTTTCTGAAGCTCCTATCTTGGAAACTATATTTCTTATTTTTTCTAAACAATCATCGTCGTTCTTACATTTATGATCGGTGACTCCTGAAATTTCACAATGGGTAGTAGCACCTCCAAGTGTTTCATTGTCGACCTCCTCTCCTATTGCTGATTTTACCAAATAAGAACCCGCTAAAAAAACGCTTCCTGTTTTCTCCACAATCATTGCCTCGTCTGACATGATGGGAAGATAGGCTCCTCCCGCTACGCAACTGCCCATAATTGCTGAGATCTGAACAATACCCAAAGAGGACATTACCGCATTATTTCTGAATATTCTACCGAAATGTTCTTTGTCTGCAAAAACTTCTTCCTGTAGCGGAAGGAAAATTCCGGCACTGTCTACCAGATAAATAATTGGCAGTTTATTTTCCATTGCAATTTCTTGCGCACGTAGATTTTTCTTAGCAGTGATTGGAAACCAAGCTCCAGCTTTTACTGTTGCATCATTGGCTACAATCACACACTGACGACCTGCAATATATCCTATGCCCGTTATGACACCAGCGGAAGGGCAACCGCCATATTCAGCATACATTCCTTCTCCCGCAAATTCTCCGAATTCTAAAAAACGACTCTCTTTATCAATAAGCTTTTGAATTCTCTCTCTGGCGGTGAGTTTCCCTTTTTCGTGCTGATCCGCAATTTTCTTTTCTCCTCCACCCAATGCTACCTTTTTCAGCCTTAATTTCAATTGCGAACAAAGCAACTTGAGAGAATCTTCGTTTTTATTTGTTTCTATGTTCATTGAATTTTTATTATAACGCACTTGATTGGATACATATTTAACGTTTATTTATTTAATAACCTTAGCTAATTTTATCTTCTTATCCCCCATACCTTTTGCGACAGTCTTTTTATAACTATTCCGAATCAAATTAATATCATACTGCGATTGAAGCTTCATCCAAAACTCTGCATTTATCCCTAACGCCGCTTCTAATTTCAACGCAAGAATAGGTGTCAAATTTCTTTTAGCATGAATAATTTCGCTAAGTACATTTTTAGCAATATCCATCTTAGCACAAAGCTCTTTCTGCTTCATTCCTCTAGCTTCCAATTCATCTTTAATGAATTCTCCTGGATGAAAACTTTCCTTTAAAACTACATTATTTGCTGCTATTTTACTCATAGTGTTTTGAAATTTCTGTAATTAATATCTTTTCAATTATTATTTCTTCCTCTATACCTTCCTTTATCTTAAACAGCAATCTATACTGTTTATTCAGCCGAATAGAATAATAGTCTTTCAAGCTTCCCTTAAGCCGTTCAAAATTCAACCCTTTGTGCTGTTTTAGCTCTATTACTCCTTTTATTGTAAGAAGGATTATCACCTTCTTCTTGTATTGTTTTATAATATCTTTAGAAAATTTCGATTTTCCTTTTATCAAATCCAAAGGAACGGCATAAAGATCTGCCAATTCTTGGGAATTAAAATATACTCTCATTTCATTAAACGTAAAGTTAGATAAAAGAGTTTACTGTTTCAGTAAACTTGTAAAAATTATTTAAAACAATAAAAAACTCAATTTTATTTCAACTTATAAAACCAAACCCCACGCCACACAATAAATACATGACTAAAAATGGTGCGGACCAACCCAAAATGTTCACTCAGCACTTTAAATCTATCCACAAGTGATTGCTTCAATTTTTTATCCGAAAGGCCTCCTTTCAGGTATCTGGAAACATTGAAGCCAACGTTCACCACAGAAGAAGATTTCTTCAACGCTTTTATGATCCAGTCAATGTCGGCACAAAACGGATGGTTGGTATTGTATAATTCAGCAACGGATCTTTTAACTAAAATAGACTGATGACAAACAACCATACCGTATGCCATGTCCTGCCATTTTAATTGTTTTGGGAGTTTATGAGGTGTGGTCTCACTTCTTGTACCAAGCGGTTGAAAAGCCGTATCTACCATAAGTGTTTCGCCATAATAAATATCCGGTAGTGTGCGACTACTTTTTACAATATTTTCTATTGTATTACTATCAAACAACTCATCTCCTGCATTAATAAAAAGAAGGTAATCGCCAGTGGCAGCTTTAATACCTTTATTCATGGCATCGTATAAACCTTTATCCGGTTCACTTTGCCAAAAGGATATTTTATTTGAATATTTCCGAATATTATCGACGGTTTTATCTTTCGAATTCCCGTCGATAATAATGTATTGAATGGATGAATATGTTTGATTGATTACACTCTTAATCGTTCGTTCCAGCAAAACTTCACCATTGTATACAATGGTAATGATACTAATTACCGGAAGATTTTGATTCTGCATAATTTTTATTTGATCTTACGCGCAGGTACACCAACATATGTTCCTGATTCTGTAATATTATCAACTACAGTAGAACCAGCTCCAATGATTAC
>JANYCO010000134.1 GCA_025360235.1 Cytophagales bacterium | reverse complement strand
CCCTGTGGCAGAGACCACAGGGAATCGAGTTAAACTTTATGAAACCCGATGAGGTGATTAATCAACTTGTTGCGTTAAATCTTTGAAACCAAGTTAAAACTATTTACTCTATTTTTTGTATAGTGTGAAAGGTTGTTTATTGTTTTTCATCTATTGTTGTTATCCCATCCTTCTCTCTTTGGTGAACCATAAAATATTTTCCATTAAATGATTCTTTTGTAAGTTCAGTTGATGTAGCATCTTTATAGTATTTCAAGTAGTTATTTCGATTGAGCATTCCTTTAGCTTGGCTCCCTTCCTTTTCTATTATTACATAAAGTCCTCCTTGTATGTCAGGTTTCAAAATAAAATCAGGGAACTCATATTGTTGAAAACTTTTCATATCAAACTCTTCTCCATAAGAAACACGTACAACTGTTTTTGCTTTTTTCATTTCATTAATATTCTTTTGCATTGGAGTGATTACAACAAAATAAAGAATGAGTGCGGTGATCGGTAAAATTAGTACCGCGTACGTACCCCCAACTAATCCGTAGATGATGAATCCAATGAGAACTGTTCCACTTATAAACATGACAATTGCGGGTAAGAGTGTCATAGTATCTCCTATACTTGCGTTAGCATAACAATATGAAATAAAAAGACAGAGGTAGAGTGCTATTATTACGATAATAGTAAGAGTCGTTCCTAAGACTTTCCACTCAGGTATACTATTTTCTATAAAGTGATAGCTGGCCTTAATCGTGAGAGGAATCGTTGCTGCTAAGACTGCTCCCATGACTAATGGCATAAGAATCACTCCCCATCCAAAACTGTCAGCATCTCCTGTCTTATTGTTTACAGCCATCCCCATAAGTAAGATAAGAAAAAGAACTACCATACTTGCGGCTACTCCAGCAACTACAGATCCTATTTTTTTGAGAATTGAGAGAAACATATAATGAGTTATTATAAAATTATAAATTGAGTACGTATAATTTTCTATTAAGAAAATTATACTCCTGGTAAGGAGTATAACATATACCTCTAAAGAGAATTGTGGTATGCATGTAGTTAATAATGACTTACCCTAGTATTGGATACATGGTAAAGCTATTTGTAGTTGTAGCACTTATTGTTTCAGGCATTCTTATGTATATTGGTAATAAGGGATTATTTTCTCGATTTATTATTAATAAAGTATTTCCTTGTGTTCAGAATCCAGGTTACTCTTTTCCTTGTAATGGTGTCTGGGATATTGGACTCATGATTTTTGCTGTAGTTGTAGGTATTATTTCTATAGTAGTACTTGGGTATCTTTTTTTTATTAAAAATCAATGAGATTGATTGTACAGAATCATACAGTATAGTTCATCTATGTCTACATCACACACTATTTCGCTTATTAAGAAAATTGAAGAGGAGAATCAAGAAAACCTACGAGTCATAGTTCTTGAAAATGGAGATATTCGTTTTGAAGGTCATGATATTGGTAAAAATGTCGAATCTTTCTTTGGTGAAGGACATAGTGAATATGAGTATTTTTTGACTATTAAAAATGAAGATAAGACGTGCTTCTTCTTTCTTTATTTAAAGAATCCTTTGATAAGGGTGTATTTTTCAGTGACGTTGATGTTAAAAAATGGTTAGATGCACACAGTTTGCCAAATGTATCTTCTCTACGTTAATTGACTGGTAAAATTTTTAACAGAACAAAAAAGTGTTATCTCCATTATTTTTATTTGATGAAAAAGGGGTATACTAGAGATACTCTCTAAAACTATACAAGTATGTCATCTACAAGAAAATTATTCTTTATGGTTCTTGCTCTAATTGTTCTCTTAGGGGCTGCATATACTGAGTATTATTTTTATTTTTCTAAATCTCAAGCATTGGTAGTTGTGAGTGATAGTTCAAACCTTAAAAAAGCTACCACAGGCGAACAAAAACCTTTTACTATTTCCTATTCTTATTCCACTACAACAGTCTTTGTAGATGATGAACAAGGAGGTATCACGTATCTCACTGTCTCTGGACTTGCTTCTGTAAAAGCACAAGAGAGTATTAATCGTGAACTAAAGAGATCTCTTACTGAAAGTTGTTTTGGAGACCCAGATGACAAGAATTCTTTAGAATCCATACGAAGTCTTTACGAAGGTGCTAGAGATTATCAATCAGATTCAAAAACAAAAAAAGTAGAAGTTGATACTCTGTCATATGAAGCAGTAAGACAAAAGCTTGTGAAAGATTTTGATTTCTATGATTCCACAGAACAAGAAGTTGTGTATGCAAATAATAACGTTCTTAGTATCAAAGTGCATAACAATAATAACTGTGGAGGTGTTCATCCAAATTATGAGACCTATGGGTATACTTTTAATGTTCTCACGGGAGAAGTGCTATCATTTGACAAATTTTTTAAAAATTTTACCCAAGATAAGAAAAAAATAGAATC
>JANYCO010000126.1 GCA_025360235.1 Cytophagales bacterium | reverse complement strand
TGGACTACAGTAACTCAAACAATCAATGTTGCTACTGCTGCTACTTATAACGTGGGTGTATTTGCGCAAACTGGTGGTTGGAACATAAACTGGTTTACCATCACAAAAGCACCAAGCAGCGCTAGAGTTAGTCAGGTGGATAACGCAGCACCAATAATTGATGTTACTTCAAATTATGATCTGTCAAAAAATTTCCAGGTGTCTCCAAATCCGGTGTCTCAGGAATTGAATCTTCGCGCACCATTTGGTTTATCAGGTGGCACGATTCAAATAATAGATGGCATCGGTCTGGAAGTATTTAGAAGTAGCTACGATGATGTATCGTTAAATGTATCCTCATTGGCTGTTGGAATTTATACACTTATTTATACAAAAGATGGGCATAAAGTGGTAAAACATTTTGTAAAACAATAAAGATTCTATTTCACTGGTGGGAGCCGCACTTACTCCTGCCGGTGATTAGTAAAAGTTCGTTAAACCAAATAAAATAGTAATAAAAGGTTACCATGAATAAATAAATACAAACAAAAAAACAAAGAGGTTATGAAAACAAATAAAATAGTATTTCTAATGGCAATCCTTCTGTTGATGGGGGGGAAGCTTTTTTCACAAAACTGGCAACTGGTATGGTCAGATGAATTTACAAACGGTATTGGTCCGGACTGGGTATTTGAAACCGGTGCTGGTGGCTGGGGAAACAGTGAGTTGGAATATTACCGTCAGGAAAATGCAAGTGTTCAGAATGGAGCATTGCTTCTTACGGCAAAACATGAAAATTTTGGTGGTGCCAATTATACTTCTGTGAGAATGAAAACACAAGGTAAGAAATCATGGACTTACGGAAAGATTGAAGCAAGAATCGCTATGCCTTCTTTCCAAGGGGTGTGGCCTGCTTTCTGGATGCTTGGTGATAATATCTCTTCAGTAGGCTGGCCAGGATGTGGAGAGATTGATATTATGGAACATGTCAATACAGGTGGTGCGATCAATGGAACGGTACACTGGAAAGATGCAAACGGCAATCAGGCTGATTTTGGTAACGTAACAAGTACAAGTATTACGGACTATCATACCTACAGCATTGAATGGACTTCTTCTTACATCAGATGGTTTGTAGACGGAAATAAATACAATGAAATTAATACTGCTAATAATGCGGGTAGTACAGAAGAATTTCAAAAAAGCTTTTTCATTTTACTCAACCTGGCGATCGGTGGAAACTGGCCTGGCTTCTCTATTGATAACGGAGCTTTCCCTGCATCAATGGCTGTTGACTACGTGAGAGTATACCAAGACAATGGCGTAGTAGTAGTAAACAACAATAACAATGGAGTAACGAATCTTAGTGGCTCTTATCAATTACAAAACAGATTCAGTGGTATGCTACTGGATGTAAATGCAGCCAGCACTGCTGACGGGGCAAGAATCCAACAATGGACTCCTACAGGATGTACATGTCAGAATTTCAAATTCACACATTTGGGAAATGGGATCTATGAGATCACTGCAGATCATAGTGGTAAATCATTAGATGTCTCTGGTATCAGCACCGCTGATGGAGCTGCAGTCGTTCAGTGGCCTTATTGGGGTGGTGGAAATCAACAATACAAAGTAGTTTCTACCGGAGATGGTTATTATAAATTAATGCCACAACATAGTGGTAAACTGGTTGAAGTAGGTGGATGGAGCACTACACCTGGTGGCATTGTTCAACAATGGACGGACAATGGTCAGTCATCCGGGCAGTGGAAATTAATTCCTACTGTAGCAGCATTCAGCAAAACCATTCAGGCTGAAAGCTATAACGCGATGTTAGGCGTGCAGACAGAAGCTACAACCGACGCTGGTGGTGGCTCTAACGTAGGTTATATCGATGCAGGAGACTGGATGGTATACAACAGTATTAATTTCCCTACTTCAGGGACATACACTGTGCAATACAGAGTAGCAAGTGTAAGTGGAAGTAAACTATCGATGGACCTGAACGCTGGTTCTATTCAATTGGGAGCGGTAAACATTCCTGCAACTGGCGGCTGGCAAAACTGGACTACGGTAACACAGACAGTAAATGTAAACGCAGGTACATACAACGTAGGACTATATGCACAGGCCGGCGGCTGGAACATCAACTGGTTTACGATTTCGAAAGCATCAGGTGCCAGAATGGATGTATCTTCCAATTCAGAGCCATCTGATATTACTACCAATAATTACAACCTTGGAAATAGTGTTGGCATTTCCCCTAACCCAATTGAAGGAGAATTAAGATTTATTTCAGGAATAGATTTGACTGGTGGTAACGCAAGAATAATTGACAACATAGGAACAGAAGTAGTGAATATAACTATTGATTCCGATATGATCGACGTTACAAAATTAAGTTCTGGCATTTACGTTTTGATGGTAAATAAAGACGGCAACAATTTCTCTAAGAAATTTGTTAAAAAGTAACACATTTTTTTTACAGGTTGCCTTTCAGTGAGTGTGGGGCAGCCTGTTTTTTTTATGTTATTCCAAAGGCAGTCATATTGAAAAATAGTAAGCTGTCTTCGGAATACATATTCCTTAGTAAGAGCCATAAAAAACAGGTGCTATCTTACGATAATTTTCTCCTGATAATATTTCTCAGAAGAATTTAGCTGAAGAATATACAAACCTTCTTTCGTTATATAATTCTTTAATTCAATGGAGGAAGCTTCTTTGTATTCACCCAAATGAACAATTCGCCCATCAGCAGAAATCAGATTTATTATTACGGTAGTAGTACTAAATAAATTCAAAACAGGTTCTTCTTCTCTTGTATAATAGACTTTATAAAATTTTTCCGAATCATTATCACTACTTGCATGTACCATCTTACTGCGATCTACAGTACTCTTATTGCTTATACACTCTACATAAAAATAATCGTCTCTCACTTCGCTCAACGTAAAAGAGTAATATAATTGACCGGATACAAATGGAAGGTCGTCCAACTTATTAAAGCTAACACCATCTTTTGAACCATAAATAGTAAAGTTACCATATTCAACGCCCTCAGCTGTTATTGCCCATAAGAGCGCAGTAGAATTGCCCTCCTTCTTAGCGCCGATCTCAAGAAAAGAAATGGGAAGACTACAGGAAGCAGGGGGAACAACCAATGTGGGGTTGGCAGTTTTAAAAGCTAAAGCCGCCGCACCAAAATCTGCCAAGTCACCTATTTCGGCAGTGAGGCCTGTAGTAATATTCGCTGTCCAGGGTAGGTGTCCTTGCCAGCCACCCGTTTTTAAATTAGTATAGGCTGTAGTCAAAGTCATTGCCGGTGTAGGCAGTGGATCTCTGGAAGGCATTTCTGCAACCACACAAGCTTTATCATTCATACCATACTGTGTAGGTGTTCTTTGAAAAGGGGAACTATAGTTCGAATTCATCCATCCATAATAGTGAGGTGAATAAAAGTCAAGTATCGCTTTAGGTTGATTGTATTGTGCTTTCAACGAAGCGTCATCCCATTTGTTTCCATCGGGATTAGTGCTTCCATTTGGTAATTTTGTTCCATTCCATTTTACAGATGCAGAACCTACAGAAACAAGTACTGTGCTTCCATCGGTTCTTGGATTGTTGTGCACACCATCCGCAAGGATGGCGACGTACCTTTGCAGTATAGCATAAGTAGCCCCTGCCCACTGGCTGCCATCCCCGTTCCCTACACGGTTTTCATAAATCCATTCAATTTCATTACAGGCGTCAATGCTCCACAAATAAGGATTCGTTTTATAACGGTTAACAAAAGGGATGACGTATGTATTAACAAAAGTTTGAACATTGGCCTGGCTGTTTAACATATTCTGCCAGTTAGTAGCATTGGGGTTTCCATTCTTAGTATGATCAAAGGACATCATGGTAGCCTGAATATAAATTCCATTGGCTTGTGCTGCAGCAAACAAATTATCGCAATTGCTCCAGAAGGCAGCACTTACGCCGGTGGTAACGCCACTTCCATTAATGCTGGGTTGACCTCCACCATTACAACTAAACCAAATGCGGGCAGAATTTATTCCATTATTTTTTAAGTCAACCATATTCTGGGTCCACTTAGCTGAATTATAAGTACCACCGAAGTCGTTCCAGCTTTCCCATGGAGTGTTGGCACCATTGAAATAAATGGGACAATTTCCTACCACAAAAATATTACTACTATTAATAGAAACGAATTGCGCAAAACCTTCGTTTTGCAACGACAAGAGAATCAGCAGAAAGATAAACAACTTACTTTTTTTGAATATGACCTTCATTTTCTTCCTATAGTTGTTATTTAGATAGTGTCAATTACACAGCTGTAATTTTGTGATTACCAGCATAATAATGACAAATTTAAAATGAAAAAAGCCAAATTACTGTGACTATTTTCCTAATTTTTAAAT
>JANYCO010000125.1 GCA_025360235.1 Cytophagales bacterium | reverse complement strand
CAAAGCCTGCATCCGTTAAGTAACTCGCATAACGCGTCGGCATTTTGAACGCATAACAAATAGCAGGGTTGCCACAGTGTTTTACTTCACCACCTTCATCAACTAAAGTTCCTTCTAAATTTCCGAACGTAACATCGGCATCTCTTAAATAGGTTTTTACAGAATCCAGAATAGTTTTACCATCGTTTGGAGGCAAATAATTGGCAGATGGGTAATGTGAACCCAGCATAACATCGCCGACTCCAATAATAGAAACCGTTTCAGCTTCCATTTTTTGCGGATCAACTATATTTATTTCCTGAGAAAGGACTATTCCTGCATTTTGTAAGAGGAATGTGTATATTAAAAAAGACTTAACATGAGATTTCATAAACTACTTGCTATTTTTGTATTCAATACTACCAATTTTTATGAACAAAAAGAAAATAATTAACGACCCAATTTACGGATTTATAAACGTAGAGAGCGAACTTATTTTTGACATCATAGAACATCCCTATTTTCAGAGGCTCCGTCGCATACGACAATTAGGCCTCACCGATCTTGTTTACCCAGGTGCACTTCATACCCGCTTCCATCATGCACTTGGGGCTATGCACCTGATGGGTCTTGCCCTCAACAACCTCCGTCTGAAAGGACATATGATTTCAGACAAGGAATACGAATCCGCCCAAATAGCAATACTCCTGCACGATATAGGGCACGGACCATTTTCACATACCTTAGAATTTACTTTATTAAAAAATATCCATCATGAAGCGCTTTCTCTGATTATCATGCAGGAAATCAATAAACAATTTGGAGGTGCACTGGATGTAGCTTTGTCCATGTTTAAAGATACGTATAAAAGAAAATTTTTTCATCAACTCATCTCCAGTCAGCTTGATATAGACCGTTTGGATTATCTTAAAAGAGATGGGTTCTACACCGGAGTATCAGAAGGTACAATTGGTTCAGACCGCATTATAAAACTTTTTGATATCGCCGATGACCAATTAGTACTGGATGAAAAAGGTATTTACAGCATTGAACACTTTTTAATCGCCCGAAGAGTTATGTATTGGCAGGTATATTTACATAAAACGACAGTCAGTGCTGAGAATATGCTTATCCAACTTGTGCAACGGGCACAAGATTTAGCAAAAGCCGGGGATCTCAAAGTATTTGTAGGAACTGGACTGGATTATTTTCTAAACAATGAAATTTCCAGCAAAAATTTTAAAAATAATAATAGTTACCTGCAAGCGTTTTTAGGTATTGATGATTATGATGTGTGGGTAAGTATAAAAAAATGGCTTAACCATCCGGATTTTGTACTTTCTTACCTGTCGAAAGGTATTTTAGAACGAAAATTATTTAAGATTTCTATTTCTTCTAAACCATTTGATCAAAAACAGATAGATGGCATGACATTTGAAATTAGCAAAATGCTTAAAATCGGGAAAGAGCTGACAAATTACTTCTTAATAAGAGGGGTAATTAATAATGAGGCTTACGTTTCCGGTTCTGAGAAAATTAATATTTTGAGAAAAGGCGGAAAAATAGAAGATATTGCAGAAGCCTCTGATTTACCGAATATTAAGGCCATGAGCAAAATTGTAAAAAAACACTATTTATGCTCACCAAAATATGTATCTTTGTAATTAGTTAATTTTAAAATACCATTCTAAAATGGAGTTTACAGCGAAAGAAATAGCTTTTCTGATTGGGGGGACGGTTAAAGGAACCGAAAGTTTAAAGGTAAATAAACTGGCAAAAATCCAAGAGGCAACTGCCGGAAGTATTGCTTTTTTATCCAACCCTAAATATGAGAATTTCATCTATGAAACTCCTGAGACTAGTGTAGTCATAGTAAGCGATGAATTTTCTGCAAAAGAAGAAATTAAAGCTACTCTAATTTCCGTTAAAGATCCTTATACAAGTTTCAGTACCTTATTGGAAGAATACCATAAGATCATAAGTTTTGTAAA
This sequence comes from Cytophagales bacterium, assembly GCA_025360235.1. Taxonomy (GTDB): domain Bacteria; phylum Bacteroidota; class Bacteroidia; order Cytophagales; family Cytophagaceae; genus JANYCO01. Next base: position 2,787 of record JANYCO010000125.1, on the reverse strand, counting down.
GAAAGGAATAGAAAACCCTTGTTATATAGGAGAAAACTCAGAAACAGGTGAAAACATATACAGGGGAGCTTTTTCTTATATAGGTACCAATTGTGTAATCGGTAAAAATGTAAAAATATACCCCCAGGCTTTTATTGGAGACAACGTTCGGATTGGAGACAACACGATTTTATATGCCGGAGTAAAAATATATTCTGATACGGTAATAGGTCATCATTGCACTATTCAGTCAGGAGCGGTGATAGGCAGTGATGGCTTTGGATTTGCTCCTCAGGCTGATGGTAGTTATAAAACTATCCCTCAGGTCGGAAATGTAGTAATCGGAAATCATGTAGACATAGGAGCCAATACTGTTATTGATTGTGCTACGATGGGTTCTACGGTTATTCATGACGGTGTAAAACTTGACAATCTGATTCAGATTGCCCACAATGTAGAAATTGGTAAGGACACCGTAATCGCAGCTCAGTCGGGAATTTCAGGTTCTACGAAAATTGGTGAAAACTCTATGATAGGAGGACAAGTTGGCATAATAGGTCATCTTACCTTAGCCAATAAAACCAATATTGGTGCTCAATCTGGTGTTAACAAGTCAATTACTAAAGAAGGAACCTCTATTTTAGGCTCTCCTGCCTATGATTATACCTCACACTTGAAATCTGCTTCCGTTTTTAAAAAATTGCCTGAGTTAAGGAAACGTATTGAGGAATTGGAGGAAAAAATACTACATTTACAGTCTTTATAAGACAAATAAACAATTCAATTTAGTAGAGTGAATCAAAAACAACAAACAATCAATAAGCCGGTAACTCTTTCCGGTGTAGGATTGCATACGGGAGTAAAAGTGAATATGACTTTTGTCCCTGCCCCCATCAATCACGGAATCGTTTTTCAACGCATCGATTTACCCGGACAACCAAAAGTGGAAGCTGATGTAGATTATGTAGTAGATCTTTCAAGAGGAACTACAATAGAAAAAAACGGCGCTCGTGTCAATACAGTAGAGCATACACTTGCTGCGCTTGTGGGACTTCAGATCGATAACATCTTAATTCAACTTGACGGTCCGGAACCTCCTATCATGGATGGTAGTTCGAAACCATTTGTAGACGTGCTTGAAGATGCAGGAATGGATGAACAAAATGCCTTGAGAAATTTCTATGAAATTCCGCACAGCATTTTCTATAAAGACGAAGAAAATCAAATTGAAATAGCAGCTTTGCCGCTTGATGATTACAGGGTAACTGTGATGGTCGATTACAACTCACCTGTTCTGGGAAGCCAACATGCCTCGCTTACTAACATCAGTCAGTTTGCCAAAGAAATAGCAGCTTGTCGTACGTTCTGTTTCCTGCACGAATTGGAAATGCTGCATAGTCAGAATTTAATTAAAGGCGGTGACATCAACAACGCAATTGTTGTAGTGGATAGAGTAGTGAATGATGATGAATTGGAATCGCTTGCTAAACTATTCAACAAACAAAAAGTAGAAGTAAAAAAAGAAGGGATACTAAACAACGTAGAACTTCGCTATAACAACGAACCAGCACGTCACAAACTATTAGATGTAATCGGAGATCTTGCCTTAATAGGAAGACCACTTAAAGCGCAGATTCTTGCAGCAAGACCAGGGCACGCAGCCAATGTGGCTTTTGCAAGAAAGATTAAAAAATTAATGAAGGAAACTTCCAGAAATCAGGCGCCTAAATACGACCCTAGTCAGCCTCCTGTAATGGATGTTAATAAAATCTATAAAGCATTACCACACACTTATCCTTTTAAACTTGTAGATAAAATTATCCACCTTGAAGAAAAGATCGTTGTTGGGGTAAAGAATGTGACTATCAATGAGCCATTCTTTCAAGGACACTTCCCTGGAAACCCAATAATGCCAGGGGTACTACAGATAGAGGCTATGGCACAGACAGGAGGAATTCTGGTATTGAATTCTGTACCCGACCCTGAAAATTACTGGACTTATTTCCTTGCTATTGAAGATTGTAAATTCCGAAAACCAGTCGTACCTGGTGATACACTTATTTTTAAATGCGAATTACTTTCTCCAATAAAAAGGGGAATAGCTAAACTTAGCGGACAGGCCTTTGTGGCGGGTCAATTAGTGTGTGAAGCAACTGTAACAGCAAGTATGGTTAAAAAAAATATTATTTAAAATGAACCAACCTTTAGCATACATACATCCGGAAGCGAAGATCGCTACTAATGTTGTTATTGAACCATTTTGTACGATCTCCAAAAACGTAGAGATCGGAGAAGGTACATGGATAGGACCAAATGTCACCATCATGGAAGGTGCACGGATCGGAAAAAATTGTAAAATATTTCCTGGTGCAGTGATCTCTTCCATTCCTCAGGATCTAAAATTTGACGGTGAAGAAACTACTGCTGTAATTGGCGACAATACAGTGATCAGAGAGTGCGTTACGGTAAGCCGTGGTACTAAAGATAAATTCACAACCATTGTTGGGAAAAATTGTTTGCTGATGGCCTACGTGCATATTGCACATGATTGCGTAGTTGGAAATAATTGTATCTTAGGAAATGCTACACAATTGGCAGGCCACATTATCGTTGACGACTGGGCCATCATTAGTGGTACAACTGCAGTACATCAGTTTGTAAAAATAGGAGCACATACTATTATCTCCGGAGGTTCTCTGGTAAGAAAAGATGTACCTCCTTTCACCAAAGCAGCTCGTGAACCACTCTCCTACTGTGGCATCAATTCTATCGGACTTAGAAGAAGGGGTTATACCAACGAAAAAATAA